>JAUNUL010000454.1 GCA_030538175.1 Propionibacteriaceae bacterium
AGATGAACACCCGGTCCTGCGAGCGGGTGAACGGCTTCGCGGTCATCCTGCGTGGCTATGTGTCGATGGTCGGCGAGTTGGCGGGCGACCAGTGGAATGAGGGGGACGTGTCCTGCTCGGTCGTACGCCGGGTCGCCCTCCCCGACGCCTGCTATGCGCTGGACGGGCTGTTCGAGACGTTCCTCACCGTGCTCGGTGACTTCGGCGCGTTCGAGGCCGTCGTCGATGCCGAGCTGCAGCGCTATCTGCCGTTCCTGACGACCACCAAGGTGCTGATGGCGGCCGTCCGCAAGGGTGTCGGCCGGGAACAGGCCCACGAAGCGATCAAGGAACACGCGGTCGCTGTGGCCCTGGAGATGCGCGAATCTGGGCGTGCGGACAACGATCTGATGGATCGACTGGCCGCTGACGGACGCCTCGGGCTAACGCGGGACGAACTCGAGGCGCTGCTGACCGAGCCCCTGGAACTCGCCGGGTCCGCCGAAGCACAGGTGCAGCGGCTGGTGGCGCGTGTCGAGGAGATCGCCGGTGCCCACCCGGAGGCGGCGGCGTACCGGCCTGGATCGGTGCTCTGACGGACTCACCCCGATCCACCAGGACCTCTGCGGAAGCGCATCCGGGAATCGACCGATCGCGACGAACGAAACGAAGCCCCGGGCCAGTGCGGTCCGGGGCTTCGGCGTCTCCTTGGAGGAGCTGGTGACGGCTCAGGCCTCAGCGCCACCGATGTTCACGTGCCAGGCGATGCCGAAGCGGTCGATGACCTGACCGTACTCATCGCCCCACATCTGCTTCTCCAGCGGCACGACCACGTTGCCATCAGCGGCCAGACCGTCCCAATAGCCGCGCAGTGCCTCGGCGTCGTCGCCGGAAAGGCTCATCTGCATGTTGTTGCCGGGCTTGAGCTCGGACATGCCCTCGACGCTGTCGGAGGCAAAGATGTGGAAGCCGGCCGGGGTGTCGAGCGAGCCGTGCATGAGGCCGTCGGCGTCCATGCCGGACTCGCGGAAGGTCATGGTGCGCGGGGTCCCGCCGAGGACCTGTGCATAGAAGTCGAGAGCTTCCGCGGCATTGCCGGGGAAGGTGAGATAAGGGTTCAGCTGCTGAGCCATTGATGGCTCCTCTCCTGTGCATGGAAGCGGCCCGCATCCGGGCCGGAGCCATTGCACCGCACCGGGCGACCACTCGGCAACTGAACGCGGCGTGGCGAACGGCCCTGGTCATGCGACAGTGATGCCATGTTGCTGAGGGAGACCCGTCTTGAGGACCTGGAAGGGGTGCTCGGGCTCGAGGAAGCCGAGGATACGTGCGACTGGCTGGGCGCCAGCGGTCGCGCGTGGCACGAGACCGCGGTGACCGATCCGGACCAGCGGCACCTGGTGTTTGTGAAGCGGCACCCGGGGCGAGAGGACGATGACGAGGACACCGAGGAACTGGTGGGCTTCGCCGTCCTGGCGGGCCTGAGCAATCCGGGCCCGGTCGAGATCCGGCGCATGGTGATCAGCGCGGTCCAACGGGGCAAGGGGTATGGGCGGCAGCTCCTCGGGGAGATCTTCAAACTGATCGACGACCTCCCGGGTCATGACCGGCTCTGGCTCGATGTCTCCCCGGACAACGAACGTGCGCTTGGTCTGTATGACAGCGTCGGGTTCGAGCCCTGCGCCGCGCCGGCTGGTGTTGAGCCGAGCGAGCGGCTGATCTATCTGGACTACGAACTCTGAGGCGAGGCCTCGCTGTGAACTCTAAGGCGAGGCCTCAGTCCCAGCCCTCGTTGGCTTTCTTGGCCTCGGCCGCCGCGGAGGCCTGTTCGGCCGGATCGAGCGTGCTCGTGTCCACCACCGGCTCCTGTGGATCCGGTTGCTCGTCGACGATCTGCTCCTCAGCGGTCGGCTCCGCAGCCTCCGGTGACCAGTCCGCCGGCATCTGGACCAGCAACGCGCCGTCCTCGACATGCATGCGGACGGCGAGGATCTCCCCGAAGTGGTCGCCATCGAGCTCGATCTCGTGCGGATCACGCAGGGTCAGATCGATGCGTCGGCACTGCTGATAGCTGAGCTGTCTGTCCCGGTCCCGGTTCGCACGGACCAATGTGCTGCCGGTTCGTCGCAGCAGCGCATTGTCCACGAGGACTTTCCACGCGACGCGTACCCAACCAAAAAT
>JAUNUL010000455.1 GCA_030538175.1 Propionibacteriaceae bacterium
TGATCATCGCGCGCCTCTATATGGCACATATCCTGCTGATCCCGGGTCTGCTGCTGGGTCTGATCGGCGCGCACATGGCACTGGTCGTCTATCACAAGCACACCCAGTTCCCCGGCCCCGGCCGCAAGGAAACCAACGTTGTCGGCTACCCTCTGTTCCCGGTCTATATGGCCAAGGCTGGCGGTTTCTTCTTCATCGTTGCCGGCGTCATCACGCTCATGGGCGCGTTCTTCCAGATCAACCCGGTCTGGACAATTGGTCCGTACAACCCGGCGCAGGTCACCGCTGGCTCGCAGCCTGACTGGTACATGGGTCCCGCCGAAGGCGCGGTCCGCATCATGCCGGGCTGGGAATGGCATCTGTTCGGCACCACCTGGTCCTGGAACATCTTCCTGCCCGGTGTCGGCCTGCTGGGTCTGTTGTTCACCTCTGCGGCGCTCTATCCGTTCTTCGAGCGGTGGATCACCCGGGACGAGCGCGAGCACCACATCCTGCAGTATCCGTGGCAGAACCCGAACCGCACCGCGTTCGGTGTCGCGGCCATCACCTGCTATCTGCTCTTCCTGATCGCGGGCGGCAACGACATCCTCGCCGTGAAGTTCCACGTGTCGCTCAACCAGGTGACCTACTTCCTGCGAGTCGCTGTCTTCCTCGGGCCGATCATCGCGTTCATGATCACCAAGCGCATCTGCATCGGCATCCAGCGCAGCCAGCAGGAACGTCTCCTGCACGGCTCTGAATCCGGTGCCATGGAGCGCTCGGCCACGGGTGAGTATCACGAGGCACATGTGCCGATCTCCGAGGACGAGGCGTACACCCTGACCTACGACAACGACATCGTCCCGATCGAGGCCGGACCGGCCGAGGACTCGGCAGGCGTCGCAGTCAAGGGCGGAGTCAGCAAGGGCCGGGCACGGCTCCACCGGTGGTTCTTCGGCGACAACGTCCGCAAGCCGTCGCGGGCCGAGGTCGAGGAGGCCCGTTCGCACGGGCACCACGACGACGCCCCGGAGCTCACGGACAGCAAGCACCACTGATCAACGCCACGATCAGCGGAACGGCTCGGACCACGTGGTCCGGGCCGTTTTGCTTTCCCCGTGCCTGCACTTGCCTCGCTCTTGCCCCTCCCCTCCCCCGCGGTACGCCAACCCGGCCGCCCATGGCACTGCCGTGCACTGTTCGGTGCTCGGGGGATAATGGCCGGGTGCGATTTCTCAACGACATCCAGCCCAGCCATGACCTGACATACAACGATGTCTTCATGGTCCCGAGCCGTTCCGCGGTCAGCTCCCGACTCGACGTGGATCTGACGAGCACGGACGGGCTGACCACTCCCCTGCCGCTCGTGGTGGCCAACATGACCGCCATCTCCGGTCGACGCATGGCCGAGACCATCGCCCGCCGTGGCGGGATCGCGATCATTCCCCAGGACATCCCGACCGAGATCGTCGCGGAGTCGATCGCCAAGGTGAAGCAGGCCCACGTCACGTTCGACACCCCGATCATGGTGCGCCCGGACACCACGCTCGGCGAAGCGATGAGCCTCCTGCCCAAGCGCGCGCACGGCTTCGTGGTTGTCATCGAAGGAGACCGCAAGCAGGGCCACGCCAAGCCCGTCGGCGTCGTGACCCCGGCCGATGTCATCGACGAGGACCGCTTCGCCCAGGTTCATGAGGTCATGAACTCCGACTTCCTGGTGATCGATCCCGATGCCTCCCCGCGGGAGATCTTCGACAGCCTCACGGCCCATCATCAGGAGTACGCCCTGGCTGTCAGCGATGGCCAGCTGGTCGGTGTGATCACCCGCAAGGGTGCACTGCGTTCGGCGCTGTATGCCCCGGCAATCGACGCTCAGGGCGCATTACGAGTCGGTGCCGCGGTCGGAGTCAACGGGGACGTGGCGGGCCGCACAGAGCGGCTCCTGAAGGCCCGGGCAGACGTTCTCGTCGTGGACACGGCCCACGGCCATCAGGATCGGATGGTCGAGGCCCTCCTGCAGATCAGCAAGGTCCGCGATGCCGTTCGTCCGGACGTGCGCATCGTCGCGGGCAACGTGGTCACCGCGGCTGGCGTACGCGACCTCGCCGAGGCCGGGGCGGACGTGCTGAAGGTCGGGGTCGGTCCCGGTGCCATGTGCACGACCCGCATGCAGACC
>JAUNUL010000456.1 GCA_030538175.1 Propionibacteriaceae bacterium
AACAGCGTGCGCGCATCGCGCGGGCCTTGGCGGGTGAACCCGACCTGCTGGTCCTGGACGAGCCACTGGTCGGCCTCGATCTGCGCTCCCAGCGCAGCCTCGCCCAGTTGCTGGCCAACCTGAAGGCCAAGGGTCTGTCAATGCTGGTCGTGCTCCACGAACTGGGCCCCATGGGCCCGCTGATGGATCGCGCGATCGTGCTGGACCACGGCCACCTCGTCCACGACGGCGCGGTGCCCAGCAAGCGTGACCAGGCCCAGTTGCTCGCGACCGGTGAGATGTCGCTGTTCGCCGAGTGCGCCGAGCATGTGCACGGGCACGACCACCACCACGAACATGACCCCGACACCGAGGAGATCTCGACCACTCCTGGCCTGGTCGACAACCCCTGGATCGGAGAACGGGCATGAACCTGCTCGAATTCGCCTTCATGCAGCGTGCGCTGATCACCGCCCTGCTGACCGGTTTGATGGCGCCGGCGATTGGCACGTACATCGTCCAGCGCCGCCTCAGCCTGCTCGGCGATGGCCTCGGCCACGTCGCGATCGCCGGTGTCGGCCTCGCAGTGATGACCAACACCGCACCGCTGCCGGTGGCGATCGTCGTCTGTGTGGCGGGCGCTGTCGCTGTGGAACTGCTGCGTCAGTTCGGCAAAGCCACCGGTGATGTGGGCTTGGCGATCCTGTTCTATGGCGGGCTCGCGGCCGGCGTACTCATGGCGGGAGTGGCCGGGCAGGGTGCCGCGGCGCTCAGCCAATATCTCTTCGGATCCCTCACGACCGTGACCACGACCGACGTCTGGTGGGTCGCGATCCTGTCCGCGGTGGTGCTGGTCACCGCCCTCGGGCTGGCGCCGCAGCTGTTCGCGGTGTCGACTGATGAGGAGTACGCGAAGGTCCTCGGGTTGAAGACCCGGGCGTACAACCTGCTCATCGTCGTGCTCGCCGCCATCACCGTCACCGTGTCGATGCGCACGGTCGGGCTGCTGCTCGTCAGCGCGCTCATGGTCGTGCCAGCAGCAGCCGCGGGCAACCTCGTGCACGGTTTCACCGCCGGCCTGCTGACGGCCATGGGCCTCGGCGTGCTGACCGCCGTCGGGGGCACAGTCGGCTCGTTCTATTTCGACACCGCCCCGGGCGCCCTGATCGTCATGCTGGCGATCGCCGTGTTCGCCCTCTCCTGGCCGGTGGCCACCCTCAAGACACGACACCGCCGGGCCAGTGATGACCTCGGCGACCGCATGGAAGAACCCATCAGCAACGGATCCACCAGCAACGGGGGGATGTCATGAGCAAGACGACCGCCAGCCTGCCGGCCCGCCCGCCCCAGCCGGGCCAGCGGCGTACCCGACAGCGGGCCGCGATCAGCGACCTGCTCGGTCAGGTCGACGATTTCCGGACCGCCCAACAGATCTATGACCTCCTGCGGGAAAAGGGCGAGGCTGTCGGCCTGACGACGGTGTACCGCACCCTGCAGGCCATGGCCGATGCCCGTGAGATCGACGTGATCCGCCAGGACGGGGAGGCGGCCTTCCGCCGCTGCCACAGCGCGGACCATCACCATCACCTGGTGTGTCGCCGGTGCGGACACGCGGTCGAGATCTTCGCCCCGGCCATGGAGCTGTGGGCGGAAAAGATCGCCGAGGACCACGGCTTCCGTGAGGCCGACCACGAGCTGGAGATCTTCGGCCTCTGCGGCGACTGCCCGGACTGAGCCTGCCCCGAACCAACTTCCCGACCCGGCAGCCACTCCTACCACGCACCTGCGCATCGGGATGTCACCGCCACGTCGGGGAGTCGCTCCTGGCGGCTCACACCGCGCGCGTCGGCCGCAGCACAGCGAACGGGTCGGTGACCTCGAGCTCGCGGGTCGTGAACCGGAACAGCCGGGGTGGTCGACCGCCGTGCTCGCCCGGTGCCCCGTATCCCCCCGTTGCCTCGAGCTGCCCTCGGCGACGCAGGATCCGCTGGAGGTTGGTGACGGACACCTCCTGGTCGAGCGCCACCTCATAGATGTCGCGCAGCTCAGCGAGGCTGAATTCGGCCGGGACGAGAGCGAAGCCGAGGTTCGTGTACGACAACTTCGACCGCATCCGGCCCACCCCCTCATCGATCACGTGCTCATGGTC
>JAUNUL010000016.1 GCA_030538175.1 Propionibacteriaceae bacterium
TGGGGCGCGGGGTCGGTCATGCGCCACAGATTAGTGCCCCTTGAACACCGAGGTCGCCCGAGCCTTGCCTGACGGGCGACCCTGCGGAGCGCGATGGATCAGAGGGTCGGGTCCGACGGAATCGACTGCTTCCAACGCCGCAGACGCCACTCGGAGATCCGGCCGGCGATGCGGTTGGGAATCGCCGTGAGGAGGGCGAGTCGCAGGACCGTGGGTTCCACGGCGGAACCAAGCGCGGGACGAATGACTTCGCGGGCTTCCTTCTGCTCGCCGGTGCGGACCAGGTCACGGGTCAACGAGACCGCCGCTTCGAGGCGATAGCGCTCGAGCATGGCGTGGTCATAGGTCTTGTCCGATGCCAGGGCGTGATCGATCGAGATGATCCGACCGCGGAGCTGGCTGGCCAAACGCCGGGAGGTGTCGGAATCCGGGTGGATCCGATAGCGCACGGTGGCCTCGGGGACATAGATCGCAGCGGTGGCGTCACCGGCGGCTTCGATCAGCACGTGCAGGTCATAGGCGCTGGCGGTCTCGATGTTGAGGTTGTGCCAGTCCACCGCGCTGGTGCGGATCACCGCGGCATTCAGCTGGACGCCGCCGTTGAGGACATAGTCGAGGAACGGGCGCAGATAGCCGTGGGGGATGGCCCCGCGAAAGCTGTCCTCCTGGGCCTGCTTTTTCGGCAGGGGCTCGCTGTGCGAGCCGATATAGGTCAGCGGGCCGAAGCTGAGCACCGCGGAAGGGTTGTCCCGCAAGGCACCGACCGCGAGCTCGAGGAAACGCTCATCGAATTCGTCGTCGTCATCAAGCTTGACCGCGAATTCGCTTTCCACGGCCTGGAATCCCGCCAGTGCATTGCCGACCAGGCCAAGATTCTCGGGGCGGCCGATATAGCGGAAACGGTCATCATTGAAGCTTGCTACGAGCTCGGCGGTCTCAGTCTCATTCGCGTTGTCGCAGATGAGCACCTCGAAATCCGAGAAGGTCTGGGCCACCAGGGACTCCAGTGCCAGCTTCAGATATTCCGGTCGCTTGAACGTTGTGGTCACCACTGTCACAGCGGCCATGTGCGCCTCCCCATACCTCGCCCGTCGGGACGCGACGAGCCTCAGCATTACGCAGTGGAGCATAGTAGCGATCGTGAGCGGCTGGTCGTGGCTGTGCCGCTTCGGAGGATCGGACGACAACCAGGGGCGTTAAGCTACGCCGGGAGGTATCGATGAAAGCAGTGATCTTGGCCGGCGGCTTGGGCACGCGGCTGAGCGAAGAGACCGGAACCAAGCCGAAACCCATGGTGGAGATCGGCGAACGCCCGATCCTCTGGCACATCATGGCCTCCTATGCCTCGCATGGGATCACCGAATTTGTGGTCTGCGCGGGCTACAAGGCGTCGGTGATCAAGGACTGGTTCGCCAGCTATGCCACCCGCTATGCGGACATCACCTTTGATCTGGCGACCGGCGAACAGATCGTGCACAAGCGGGCGACGCTGCCGTGGAAGGTCACGGTCGTCGACACCGGCCCCGAGACCATGACCGGTGGCCGCCTGAAGCGGGTGCGCGAATATCTGGGCGATGAGCCGTTCTGCTTCACCTATGGCGATGGTGTCGGCGACATCGACATCCCGGGGTCGATCGAGTTCCACCGCGCCCAGGGCAAGTTGGCGACGATGACGGTCACGCAGCCGCCGGGACGTTTCGGGGCCATCCAGCTCGGCGCGAGCGAGACCACGATCGAGCACTTCCGCGAGAAGCCCGAGGGCGATGGCGCCTGGGTGAACTGTGGGTTCTTCGTGCTCGAGCCGGGCGTCATCGACTACATCGCTGATGACTCGACGGTGTGGGAGCAGCAGCCGCTGCAGCAGCTCGCCGTCGGCGGCCAGCTGAACGCGTGGAAGCACACGGGCTTCTGGCAGCCAATGGACACGCTGAACGACAAGAACAAGCTCGAAAAACTGTGGGCGTCCGGGAACGCCCCGTGGAAGAACTGGGACTGGGACTGACACCTATGCAATCCAAAGACGACGAAGTCGCCTATCTCCGGGACTTCTATCGGGACAAGACCGTCCTGCTGACCGGCATCCACGGCTTCAAGGGCAGTTGGATGGCGCTGCTGCTGGCCGAGCTCGGGGCCAAGACGATCGGAGTCGGCCTGCACGCCGACGACGGCCTGCTGTTCCCCATGCTCGATCTCGAGGGGTTGGGGATCGAGAGCCACATCCTCGACATTCGTGATCGCGCCTTGGTCGACCTTGTCGTCGACACCCGTCCGGACGTGATTTTCCACATGGCCGCGCAGCCGATCGTCAGCGTCGGACACGACGATCCCTATCTCACCTATTCCAGCAATGTGATGGGTGTGGTCAACCTGCTCGATGGCGTGCGCGGGCTCGACAACCGGGTCAGCGTGGTGAATGTCACCACGGACAAGTGCTATCAGAATGTCGAAAAGGAAGAGCCCTATCTGGAGGATGACCGGCTGATGGGGGAGGACCCCTATAGCTCCAGCAAGTCATGCGCCGAGTTGGTCTCCTATTCCTATCGGGTGTCCTATTTCGACGACAACCACGCGCCCGATGCGAAGCTGCTGTCCACGGCACGGGCCGGCAATGTGATCGGCGGCGGTGATTTCGCGCTCAACCGCATTATCCCCGATATGGCCCGCGCCTTGGCCGCCGATGAACCGGTCACCATTCGCAACTTCGACAGCATCCGGCCCTATGAGCATGTGCTCGATGCGTTGTACGCGTATGTGGTTCTCGCCGCCAGGCAGTGGGATTCATCCGACCTGGTTGGGGCGTACAACATCGGGCCGAACACCGAAAGCGTGATGCGCACCCGTGAGCTCACCGACTATTTCGCGGCCCATTCGCCGCTGAAAATCGTTGATGGCTCCGAGGGCCGCACGTTCAAGGAATCGATCCTGTTGTCGCTGGATAGTGGCAAGTTCCGTCGGACATTCGACTGGACTCCGACGTGGGCCGGCAAGGACGAAATGCTGGCCAAGACCCTTGTTTGGTATCAGAAGTGGATCGAGGGCGACGTCGATATGACGGCGTTCACCACAGAACAGGTCAGAGAATTCCTGGCGGCACCGCAATCCGCCGACGACACCCTCCAGAAAGCAGAGAGCTGATGCAGTTCACACCGACTGAGGTGGATGGTTGCTGGATCGTTGATCTGGAAACCATTGGTGATGACCGGGGCTTCTTCGCCCGCACCTTCGACCGTGCAGAATTCGAGGCCCACGGGATCGATCCTTTCATCGCCCAGGGGAACATGTCGTTCAACCACAAGGCCGGCACGTTGCGCGGCATGCACCGTCAGATCGAGCCGCATGCCGAGGGCAAGCTCGTGCGCTGCATCAGCGGCTCGATCGTTGACTGCTGTCTTGACCTGCGCGAGGACAGCCCCACTTTCGGCAAGAACGTGATGGTCGAACTGAGCGCCGAGAACCGGCGGGCCCTGTGGATTCCGCCCTATTGCGCGCACGGCTACTACACCCTCACCGATAACACCGAGGTCACCTATCAGGTGTCCGGTCCCTATGCGCCCCAGGGTGAAAAGGGACAGCGTTATGACGATCCGGCATTCGGTCTGGAATGGCCGGGCGAGGTGGTCGTGATCTCGCAGAAGGATCTCAACTGGCCCGACTGGGACGGGAAGGCAATCCGATGATCATCACCGACACGCTCCTGGCCCAGCGCCACGCCGAGGGGAACCCGGTTCGGATCGGCGTCATCGGCCCCGGCTTCATGGCCCGCGGCATGATGAATCACATCCGCAACACCATGACTGGCATGACTGTCAGCGCGGTCTATGCCCGCGACGTCGCCAAGGCCCGGGAATCACTGGCCTATGCCGGTTATGCAGCCGACGAGATCGTCGACGGCGAGTCCGTGCAGGCGGTTGAAAAGGCCGTTGAGGGTGGCCTGGTTGCCGTCACCGACAACTATGAGGATCTCACCGCCGCCAACGGCCTCGATGCGATCGTGGACTGCAGCGGCTCGGTCGAATTCGGCGCCCATGTAGCGTTGTCGACCATTGCCAACGGCAAACACCTGATTCTGATGAATGCCGAAGTCGATGCCACCATCGGCTCGATTCTGGCGAAGAAGGCGCAGAGCGCCGGCATTGTGTACACCGGCATCGACGGTGACCAGCCGGGCGTCGAGATGAACTTGGTGCGCTTTGTTCGGGGCCTCGGTGTGACGCCGTTGTTGGCCGGCAACATCAAGGGTCTGCAGGATCGCTTCCGCAACCCAACCACCCAGGAAGGCTTCGCCAAGCAGTGGGGCCAGAACGTGCATATGGTCACGAGTTTCGCTGACGGGACGAAGGTCTCGATCGAGCAGGCTCTGGTTGCTAATGCGGCGGGTTTCTCGGTCCATGAAAACGGCTGCCTCGGTCGTGATTTCGAGGGCCATGTCGATGAGCTGACGACCGAATATGACGTGGAAGAACTCATCGCCATGGGTGGTGCCGTCGACTATGTCGTGAAGGCCAAGCCGGGTCCCGGCGTGTTCGTGCTCGGCACCCATCCCGACCCCAAGCAGCAGCATTTCCTGTCCTATTACAAGCTTGGGACCGGACCGCTCTATAGCTTCTATACGCCGTATCACCTCTGCCATTTCGAGGTGCCCACGACGGTGGCTCGCGCGGTGCTGCTGGGGGACGCCACGATCGCTCCGCTGCCGGACGGTCCGCGGGTCGAGGTTGTGACCGTCGCGAAGAAGGAGCTCCGTGCGGGTGACACCCTTGACGGCATCGGTGGCTATAGCTATTTCGGTGAATGCCGACCCGCCGCCGTGCAGCGTTCCGCCGGCCTGCTTCCGGTGGGATTGGCCGAGGGCGTGGTCGTCAATCGGGACATTGCGGTCGACGAGGTGATTTCGTACGCCGACGTCACCCTCCCCGAGGGTCGGCTCGCGGATCAGTTGCGTGCCGAACAGGACGCGCTGTTCAACCCCGGAAAGGCCTGAGCGGAGGACCGATGGAATTCACTGCGGAGCGCCGGCCCAGGACCTGGGCTGAGGCGAAGTCAGCCTTTCGACAGCTGCGGGAGGCCGATTTCGCGCGCAGCCCTTCGCTGTTCCACCGGATCACGTCCACGATTTGGCGGGCGGGGCAGGTGCTGCTGCATGCGCGCGGACCGGTGGCGTTCGTTGTTCGCCGGTTCGTGTTGGTGGCCGACCTCGTGTGGACGCAGACCCTGATGGGGGCTGAACTGCCACACGAGGTCTGGGCCGGACCAGGGGTCAAGCTCGAGCATGGTGCACGCGGTGTGATCATGCATCCGTCGACCGTGATCGGCTCCGAGGTGACCATCTATCACCGGGTGACGATCGGCGTACGCGATGCCCGCCCCGCAGCGACCATCGGTGATCGGGTCGAGCTGGGCACAGGTGCCACTCTCCTGGGCCCAGTGCAGGTAGCCGACGGATCACGGGTCGGGGCCAACGCGGTCCTGCTGAACGACACCGAACCCGACTGCACCTATGTCGGTGTCCCGGCGAAGCGCGTGGGGGAGCAGCGCGTCGTGGAGACCTATTGGGAGTTCACCCGCCCGGCCTGGATGCCGGATCGGGGCTGACCCGGCGACGACCCTTTTCTCGGCCGGTTCTCGGGTCGGGAGGCGGGTCGAAATTGCGAAGACCTGAGCTGCGATGGCCGTCAGCTCAGGTCTTTTCCATCTGGGTCAACGCAGATAGTCGAAGACAGTCCACTGTCCGTTGGAGTGCAGGTGGTGTGTGCCGCAGATGCCCGGCATGAAGTCGGGGTCGATGTTGCGCACCACCACCTCCGCGTACACCTCGTCATCCAGACGCGTGATCTTCCGAATGGTCGACCCGGCGCCATACGTGGTGAACCCGATGCGTTGCGAAACCCGATAGATGTCATCACCATCGCGGAGGATGCCACCATTGCGGGCGGCCTGGGCATCGGTGACCACCGGATTCTGCGGATGTGGGGTCCAGTCCTGAGTCAGCAGGGTGGGGGCCGAGAAGACATGAAGTTCAGCTCCGGGGCGTTGCTGACCGCTGGGGTCGATATTGGTGAGCATCCACCACTTGTCCGCGTGCGGGAACAGCAGCGTGTCACAGGCATCCACGTTCGGCATCAACGTCGCGGCAAGTTCCCATTGCAGGGGGAATGTAGTGCAGCGATAGAGGCGGATCTCGTTGGCTCCCATGGTTTCGGGGCACATATAGATCTCACCGTCGTGACGGAAGACGTTCGGGAACGACAGATGGAAACTCTCGTCGAGAGCCACGCCGAGGCGTTCGGCACCGTCCTCGGAAAGGCGATAGACCGAGATGATCCCACGAGCAGTGGCGAAGGGGTACTCCTCGACGAAGCAGTACTGCTGTCCCTCATGCTCGAACACAAAAGGGTCCGCCAGGAAGGTGTCGGCGGGGTTCTCGATCTCGGTGGCTCCGGCAAAGTCCACGTGCTGCCACGAGACATTCTGGAAACCGACGGACCACGTGCCCTCTTTGCCGAGGCGGCGACGGAGCCGGCCGGTGGCCATGGCACGGGCGCGGTTGAACCCATACCGCAACTGGCGTACGACCGATGGGGTCGCAGGGGCAGCGACGGCGAGCTGCGGCGTGCCCGCCGCGATCGTGGGGAGGTCCCCCGACCGTGCGAGCGTCGTCAGTGCCTCCTGCAGGTGATGCATCGCCAATTGGGTGATACCGGCCCGGTTCGCCGCATAAGACGGATAGGTGGCATGACTCCCGGTCCGGATCACCCGGACGCCCTGCGGACCGTGTTGGGAGACGGTGAACGACGTTGTCGGGGCGCGGTGGAGCACCTCGGTGAATCCGGGTGGGCCGACCGCAGGTCCGGTCCCATCCCCGAGATCGAGTTGCAGTACGCCGTGGCGCACCCCCGTCGCGAGCCCGGACCGCAGGGCAGTGGTGGGGACCAACCGGACGAGGACATCCACGCCGGCGAGGTCCCGGGCCAGTTCCGCAGAGCCATGCTCGGTCATGTCGACCGTGACCACCCGGTGGCCGCCCGTCGTCAGGTCGACACTGTCCGCGTGCCGGGCGAACTCCGGGCGGCGCTGCAGAGCCCTGGCCTCCAGCGAGGTCAGCAGCGCGAACAATGACCGCGCCATCCTCACCGGAGCTTTGGCAGCGGGGGCGTTGTTGGCAACGACGATCACGTGCGTCACCAGAAGATCGGATCGATCGCGGGTCCAGTCGAGGAAGTCCCGGATCTCGGAAGGTCCGAACCGGGACTCCGCGACCAACCCGATCTTCAAGGGGTCGATGTCTGACACCGTGTGCTCACTTCTGGCGGTCATCCCCGCCGCGGGAAACGGAACCTGGAGGGACGCTGTCCATCCTTGGTGGGTTGCCCACCATCGCGGGGAATGGCTGGTCGGATCTGGGTGACTTCCGAACTGTCGTCCGGTGAGTACGCCGGCCCGCTTGCTGCAGGGGGTTCCGGCTGGCGGAGGATCGTGGAGTCCGCCGCGTTATCAGGTGCCCGGAAATCCGGCCCCTGCGGGGAGGCTTGGCGATCACGACCGTCATCGTGACCTTGCCCGCTCGAGCTGGCCTGACCCGCAGAAGGCCACTGTGCTTCCGCGGGACGCAGCATGGTGGCGTCCACGTCGTGTGGCGCCTGCCCGTATCCGTGCGAAGGCGAGGGTGCTTCGGTGGGGCGGAGCATGGTGGCGTCCACGTCGTGTGGTAGATGGCTGGCCGGCGCATGGTCCAGAGCTCGTTGCGGGGTGCCAGTCTGCCGGGTCGCCCCCGCCAGAGCCTGGAAGCGGCTCCGGCTGACCTCGTGAAAGTCCCGGAGGGTTGGCAAGTTGACCAAGACCCCTCGCCCGGCGATTCCCCAGAGCATCCAGACCATGAAGTTGGGCATGGGATAGGGATTGGGGCTGGTCATGCTGGGCACGAACCAGATGAAGAAGGCAGCCCAGCCGAGCAACTTCCAACCATGGATCTCGTGCACGCGGGCTCGGCCGGACAGGGCAAGCACCGGGCCCAAGAGGACCACCAGACCCCACAGGATCGCACCGGGGATGCCGGTTTCCGCAGCCCTCGACAGGAAGACGTTATGGATCTCGATGTTGACGGTGGTAACGGGATAGTTGTCGGCCTGGCGGACCCAGAGCATGCCATCGATGAGGAACTGTCCCCAACCGATGCCCTGCAGTGGCTCGGCCGCAATGATGCGGAACGCCGCGTCGTTGGTGTTGACGCGGTCGAAGAGCGACCCGCCCTCGGAAGCCCGGGCGAACAGGTCGTCCCGGAGTCCCGGGTTCATCAGCAGAATGAGCCCCGCGAGCCCCAACAGGACACCGCCAATGGTCGGCACCCGTCGTCGCAGGGCTGGGACTCCGAGGACGAAAACGGCCGCGCCCAGGGCCAGGCCCAACCAAGCCGATCGGGTCATCGACATGGCATTCGCCACCACGCTGAGGACAGCCGCAGCCACCCCGACCCATCGCCACGCACCCTTGGAGCGATAGGCCAGGAACGCGGACATGAAAAAGGTGAGCGCCGCTGTCATGCCGAGCGGTTCACCACCGCCAAACGGTCCGACTGCGCGCCATTCGGGCATGATCTCGTGGAAGTCCTCGATATAGCGAGGGAAGACCAACAGCCACAGACCCAAACGCTCCAGGATCGCAGTGAAGCCGAGATAGATGCCCAGCACCGCGGCCGTGCGCAGGAGCAGCATTCGTCGAGTGGCGGTGGCAAAGATCAGTGCGCCGACGATGAACATCGCGAAGGGCAGCACGATCCGGTCCAGCAGTGCGAACCCCTTGTGGGTGTCGGTGAGCACGCCCGTCGATATCCACGAGATCAAGGTCCAGACCACCGTGAGCACCATGACGGGATAGACCGCCCGCCACCGAAGGCTCTCCGTGCCCGGATCGAGGATCAACAAGACGATAGCCAACAGGAACAGGGGACGGTCCAGCGCCATCGGCAGGCCGAGTGCGTCGGAATGCCCCGAGAACATGCTGAGGAGGAGCGCCGCCAGGAAGACCCACACGAAGAGGGGAGCTCTGGTTTCCGCTGATCTCTCCTGCTGGGCGCGGACTCGCGCCCGAGCGAGCGCAGCGACGGCCATCGTCAGCCCTGGGTCTGGCCGCGGCGACGAGCCGACGCGGTCGCGCTGATGACGCCCACGGCACCGCCCACGACCAAACCGAGCAGGCCACCGATCTGCATGTTGCTGGACCGGCTGGAGGTCGGCTTGCCGACTTCACGGACGAGGGTGAGCTTCGCGGCCTGCGAGTTCTCTGAGATCAGACGGACGAGCTTGGTCTGCTGTGCGTTCAGTTCGGCCTCGGCGATTCCCTCTGCGCCCTTGGCCTCGGCCAGTCGGTTGCGGGCTCCATCACGCTGTTCCACCGTGGCGACGGGGGGTGCTTGGAGGCGGATCAGCTCAGCCTGGTGCGACTGCACGCGAGCGAACGCATCGGAATACTGCTGCGAGGCGGCAGCGAGGGCGTCACGGGTGTCCTTGATCTCCCGCTGGATGCTCTCGTCGTTCACCTGGGCGATCAGCTCATCGGCCGCCGCGGTGGCGGCAGCTGTCGCGTCCTCGGCGTTCTTGGACGTGGCCTCGATCCGGATCACGTTGGATTCCGGGATCTGCGACGCCTTGAGCTTGACACCCGGCATGGTGGCCTCGCGGGCGACACCCGTGCTGTTGACGTAGCGCGCATAGTTGGACGCGAGGTTCACTGCGGCCAAAGGGAAGCCGGCGATAGCCGACGTGGTCAGCGAGCCCTGCCCGACCGCAACCCGCACCTCTGCGGTCTGTGACGTCGGGATGAGGAGGCCAACCAGGACACCCAGGAGGGCGCCCACGAGGGAGATGGCGCTCACCCTGACCCAGCGCTTGCGGACCGCGGCCATGGGCGCTGCCGTGCGATCAATAATGGGCTCGTCCTCGCGTGCCTCAACTGTGCTCATTCGTTCCACTGGACAACCTAACCTGAAACTGACGTGGTCGGCTGAGTCTTGCACGCACGTGCTAAAGCACCCAAGCTGCGGTCCGCTGACCGTGACGGCTGCCCCGGGGTGCACCGCCTGGATACAGGTGGGTGCCGTCTGTCAAAGGGAGCGGGCCCCCTGGAGGAAGGCGTACTGTCGCTGTGCCTGCTCGGCCTTGGAATAGTCCCGGATGACTGCATCTCGACCGGCCTCGCCGAGTCGGACGGCCAGCGCCGGATCTGCGGCGAGCTCAGTGAGCGCGTCGGCGACCAGATCTGCGCGCCCGGGGGTGAGGAGCCACCCATTGACGCCATTCACAACGAGCTCGCCGATGCCGGCGATCCGAGTCGTCACCACGGGCAGACCCGTCGACATCGCCTCCATCAGCACCACCGGCAGCCCCTCTTGGAAGCTGGGCAGGCAGAAAACGTTCGCCCAGTGATAGTGCGCCAGGATGTCGTCCTGGCCGACCGCGCCGGTGAACGTCACCTCATTGACCAAGTTGGCTGCCGCAACCTGGGCGGTCAGCGACTCGCGCAGGGGCCCGTCGCCGACCAGGCGTACTTCGAAGGAAACGCCCGCCTTCTTCATGGCCGCCAGCGCATCGATCAGGACAGGAGTGCCCTTCTCCGGGACCAGCCGACCGACCTGAAGGATCCGCAGTGGGGTCTCCGCCCGGACGCCGGGGGCCGGCAGACTAAAGCGATCCGTGTCGACGCTCATCCGCACCAGATGGAGCTTCGACCAATGCTCGGGATCGGTGAACCGCATGAGTTGGCTGCGGGTGAAATCCGAAATGCAAGCCACGCCTGATGCCGATTCCACCTTGGCGGTCAGGTCATAGTGGGCAACGGCCTCAAACTCGGTGGAGCCGTGCATGGTGAAAGACCACGACCAGCCCGAATCCGGGCCATCCAGGGCCAACCCCAACTCAGCCACGAGCCGGGCGATATCCGCACCATTGTTGGCGAAGTGGGCGTGGATGTGACGGATCCCCTGGCGGGACATTTCCTGCTGGATCCGTGCAGCCTCAGCCAGATAGAACATCTGCCAGACACGGGCGCGGACCCGCTTGTCGCCGGTCCGGGCAGCCTTCGTGAGGGCTCGGAAATAACCGGCGGGGTTCCGGGTCACAGCAGACGCGTTGTCCCGCAGGACCTGTCCCTTGTCTGCTTGGACGACCACCGTGCTTGCAGCCTCGCTGCGCATCGCCTCGCTGGACAGCTCGGCGGGGGGCTGACGGACGCTGAACGTCACCACGTCGAGGCCCAGCTCCCGCAAACCGAGAACTTCGCGTTCGATGAAGGTGTGGGAGAGCGCCGGATACTGGCTCACCAGATAGGCAACGGGTGCTGCGACCTGCATGTGACGTCCTTTCAGACAATCAAGGGGATCAGGACTGTTGGCGGCTGGATTCGTCGCGGTGCCACTGCTGAGGCGTACGCCGTGACCGGACGCGGGCTGCGACCGTGATGCCGGAATAGACAGCTGCGGCAGGGATCAGGCCCGGTCGACGACGGAGCAACTCGACCAGTGCCTGAGCCGTGGAGCGGGTCGTCATGGCAGCATCCATCCCGGGCACGGGGGGTGCTGCGGCGAGCTCTTGGGAGCCCTGGGCAGCCCGGGTGCGCACGGCCAGGAGATCCTGCCAACGGCGGGGGACCCGGACGACGAATTCACCAGGCACGGTGATCCGTTCATCCAGGGTGAACAGGCGCTGCACGAAAAGGTCGTCCGCGGTCAGCTCCGGGAAGGCATCGAAACGTTGGCGGCCCTTCTCGGACAGGGCATAGATGCCGAGACCGATCAATCCTTCGGTCACATAGGGCAGGCGTTCATAGATGGCATAGAAGCCTCGAACCACTGCGTCCGTGCCCTCGGTATCGAACCGGATGTGCGGCGCCGCCGCCCGGGGCTCGTCGACGTTGAGGGCCTCCCACAGGCTGCGCACGGTCCCCGGGGAGAGCTGGATATCCGCATCCAGATAGATCCGGGGAAATAAGGTCGCGTGGCTGTCACCCAGGTTCAGCGCATTGGCCTTGCCGCCGGTGGGGGTTTCCACCACCACCAGCCCAGGAATCAGGTCGCTGGCAGCACGGGCCACTTCGGCCGAACGGTCCGTGGATCCGTTGACCACCACGATGACCTCGAAGCCCTCGATGCCGGGTTGGTCGGCCAGGGCCTTGAGGCATCCGGGCAAGAGGCGTTCTTCGTTGTGTGCCGGGATGATGATGCTTCCGTGCATCGTCACCTCCCCCTTCGCAGATGTCGCGTCCGGCTGCCTGGCCGGGGACTACAGGGCATGGTCAACCTAGCGCAGTCGATCGTGCGCCCCGTGGGTGTCGGCGAGCTGTCACTTGCCACGGTTCTTGATCCGCTGCAGGAGCTCACGGGTGCGCTGGGGGCCCAGCGCGAGAACCAGGTACACCCCGAGCGCGGGAGCCGCAGCCAGCCCAACGGTCAACAGCGCCAGGGCACCCGTCGGTACGAGTGTGCCGACCAGGAAGTGGGATGCCGCCCAAGCGCCGGCGAGGGAGAGGACCGAGCTGAGGAGCGCAATGTGCCACGGCACGCGTGTCAGCGGGTTGCCCAGCTGGGTGGGCAACACACGGCGAACCAACACGAGCACCAAAGCCGCTGACAGGATCGACGCAATTAAGGTGGCGGCCACCGAACCCAGGGCGCCGAAGGTGCCGATCAGAGCAAATGTGAGGCCGAGGTTGAACACGGCGTTCACCACCGACGACTTCATCCCCACATCGGAGCGGCCCAGGATATTGGCCCACTGGGTCTGGACGAAGACGAAGAGCTGGGCCCCGCGGGAGATCAGCAGCAAGCTGGCCACGATGCCGGGCAGCGAGGTGCCGAGGGCCAGCCAGGCATTCACTCCCATCAAGGCGGCCGGGGCGCCGACAGCAATCCAACCGACGACCATGATCAGCCAGACCTGTTCGAGTTTGGCGATGTTGTCGACGGCTCCGTCCGCGCCATCTGCACCCACCTTTTGTCCGATGTGGGACTGGATGGGGAAGGCGGCGTTCATGGGGACCATGCCGACGGTGTTCGAAAAGCTTGCGCCGGTGCCGAAGGCCACCATTTCCCGGGCCGCAAACTTGCCAACCAACAGGTTGCCTGCGGAGTCCGAGACGATGGTCAGGAACCCCGATACCTGGATCTTCCACGCGTACTGGAAGAACTCGATCAGCAACGGCTTGTCGACGAAGCCGATGCCGGCCCGGGTGAGCAGCTTCAAGGCGCTCGGCACGATGATCAGGGTGCCGATGACCTGCTGGCCGACGAAGGTCCAGGCCAGACCAGTCAGGCCCTGCCCGGTTTCGACGGTCCAGATGACGCCGGCGGTATAGACCACGGACCCCATCAGCAAGGCCGTGCTTGACACTGCGAAGCGGTGGTGGGCAAAAAGGACCTGTGCGAGCAGACCACGCATCTGGGCCACCGCCGAGATGACCAGCATGGTGCGCAACAGGATGATGGCGCCGCCCGGATCGGGCGCGAAGACAGGGAAGAAGCCGACGATCACCGGAGCGAGCCAGAACACCACGCCGAGGACGACCACGCTGATGATGGTGATCGCGATCTGCAACGTGCACAGCAGCCGTGTGGTTGCCGCGGCATCGCCGCGGCCTGCATAGATCGAGAAATAGCGACCCGCGCTGGGGCCGATCCCGCCATCAAAGCTGCCCAGGAACATCTGCACGGCCATGACGAGCAGGAAGATGCCATAGAGCCCTTGGCCGAGGCCGTGGATGACGTAGGGCGTGAGCACCAGGTTCACCACCAGCGGCAGCACCTGTGAGGCAGCCTGCCAGCTGGTGCCCTTCAGCAGCGTCTTGGCAGCACCGCCCCGCTTCTTCGTCGGTGCGCCGTCCCCATCCGGTTCGTCACCGTCCGGCTCGCCTGTGGCCATCTCATCCGGTGTGGCCGGCGACGGGCCGTCGTTCGGCGCCTCGCGCGCCTGGATGGGCAACCGCTGGAGTGTGGGCAGGTCGATCTGCGCTGGGCGGCCCAGATCCAGTCCTGAGGGAACATCCACCGGATGCGGTTCGTCGGCACCACGGGGCAGCAGATGACCGTGAGCTGGACCAGCGTCGGACGCCGGGTCGTGCTGAGCCCGGGTGGCGGGTTCGTCAGCACGGTGTTGACCGGCCGACGTGGGGTGGTCCCCGGACGCCTTGGGGTCCGGCGCGACCGGGCTGGTGTGGGCGTCAGCCGGCCTCTGGTGTTCTCCGTCAGGCTGAGCGGCCGCCCGGCGTGGTGCCGGGTCGGCCGCTTCAGGTGACGTGAACCCCGCGGATCTGCGGGGCTCAGGCACCACGTCCACGTGTCTTGACTAGAGCAAACGCGCCACCGGCCGCCAGGAGGACCGCGAGGCCCACCACGGGAAGAACCCATGAGACACCGCTGGATTCGCCATCCTCCTCAGGCGCTTCTGCCGTCGGGGTGGGGTCAGCGGGCTCGGCGGTCGGCGTCGCCTCGGGCGTCGGGAGGTTCGGGTTGCCAGTGGGCGGCGGCCCCTTGGGCCCGGTGTTGTTCAGCGGAGCGCGATAGCCCAACGGCAGGAATTCCAGCTGGTCGACCGGGAACGGAACCTCGCCACGAGCGGGATCCCCGGCCATCTCCAGGTTGGGCCAGCGACCGCGGAACACCTCCTCATAGCTGTTGCTCTGCAGAGAGATGTAGTTCTCGGCACCGATCGATACCGATCCGGAGGTTTCGGTAAGCATGATGCCGTAGTCCTGTGCCGCCTTGGCGATCGTGCGCGCCGCCGGCGACAGCTTCATCGCATCGATGTCGAGGTCAGCGGGCAGACGCATGATCTGGCCCATGGTGATCGCGACACCGGTATAGCTGCCGTCAGTCCGGTTGGCTGGCCAGTTGGCTGCGGGCCAGGCGGTGATTTCGGGCAGCCCAACCGCGATGATGTGGTTGATCTCGCCGTTCACCATCTCCTGGTGGCGGATCGTGTACGCCAACTGCGACAGGCCGGAAGCGGAGGCGCCATAACCATCGGGGAAGGTGCCGATCGACTCCTTGGCGTTGTCGATCTTGCCGCCCCAGCACGCCTCCCACTGGCCCTGGGGGTTCTTGCGCGTCTGCCACATGTCCACGACAACGCCGGTGTCCTCGTTGTAGATCGACACCGAACCGTCACTGGACTGGTCAGGGATCATGTCCGCAGGAATGTGGACACCCTTGAGCATCTCCGAGACCTCGGCAGCCCAGTTGGGGTCAGTCTTCTCCTGGCAGTTCCACATCTTGATGTCGAAGACGGGATCACTGTTGCGGGAGATGTAGAGCGCGGGAGCGAACTCCGAATAGTTGACGCCGATGTTCGGCTCGCCAGGGGAGCCGTAGTACTGCTCAGCCTGGCGCTTGAACGCAGCCTTCAGCTGATCGGAGTTGTTTGCCTTGGGGGTGTCGTCCGGGAGCTTTTGATAGAACGGCGAGTCCTCGCGGAACACCTGGGTCGGTATCGGGCGCGAGTCGCTGCCAGAGTTGGTCGCTGCATCGGCTGAGCCGGGCACCACGGAAAAGGCGAGAGCGAGACCGACCGAGGCGGTCGCGCACACCACCCGTCGTGTGTAGTCCTTCAGCTTCAACGTGATCCGCCCTTCAACTTGTTTCGTAACGCGGGCATGGCACTGCCGCGCGTTCAATATAACGCTCACTTCCACTGTGTGAGGTTTGCTGTGCCACCCAGCGGAGGCCCCTGCCGCGAAACGCGGCGTCCCGTTAGCCTGTGGGCTGGAGGTGGCTCATGCCGAACGAACCCTTGGTAAGCCTGATCATCCCGGCTTACAACAGCCAGATTGATGTGGGTGCCGCGATCGCTGGTGCCTTGGCTCAGATATACGCCAACAAGGAAGTCATCGTGGTCAACGATGGATCCCGCGATGGGACCCGACGGATCCTCGAAGGATTCGGTGACCTCATCAAGGTCGTTGACAAGCCCAACGGTGGGGTCTCCAGCGCGCGCAACGCGGGTGTCGCTGTAGCCGAAGGTGACTACATCTCGTTCGCGGATGCCGACGATGTGACGCTCCCCGGCTTCCTGGACGCCATGATGGCGACCCTGCGTGCAGCCGGTCCCGGGAAGTGGTGGGTCTATTCGCAGGCCTACTTCATGTCCGCGGAAGGCATCGACCTCCGTCGGCCCGTGGTTTTCGGGGGACCGTTTTCTCCGCAGGAGCAGCGCCTGGCCATTCTGCAGCGCAACATCGCCGGCCCCCCGGCATCTTTGGTCCTGGCCGAGATGCATCGTGAGATCGGTGGCTTCGACGAGTCCATGCGCAGCCCTGAGGACTGGGACTATTGGGCCAGGGCGATCTTCAACGGTTGGTCCGGTGTGTTGCAGCCGAAGCCGTTCTATCTGTATCGGTGGACCGAGAGCAGCCTCTCAAGCAACCGTGAAGCCATGCTCGCGGGCGAGGATCGCATCATGGAGAAGCTCCGCGAGCTGTTCTGGGATTCGATGTCCGCAGATGAGCAGCAGGCGCTGGAGCGTCGCCTGCGACTTGGTTCGCCCTTCCGGCTGCTCGCGAACGCGAACATCGCGCTGCGCAAGCAGGACTATCCCGCGGCGACCGAACTGTTCAAGCAGGCTGCGTCTGTGGCGTCCCTGGACAGGAAACTGCAGATCAAGGCGCGATCCATGGAGCTCCTGCCTCCCGTGGCGCGCTATTGGCGGGCTCGTCGGTTGGCGGCTGACAAGCAGCGCCGGCGCTTCGACTACTCGGCCGAGGATGCTGACGTAACGTAACAAGTCTCTCGCCATGTGAGAGCCATGCGTCCTGTGACCCCGAGCGCTCCATCAATCCGCAAATCCCCTAGTAGGGACTGGTTTGAGGGAATCGCCGCAGGGTGCTGGGGGGGTGGCTTTCCCGAAATGGCCTCAGGTTCTGGATGGTCAGCGTTCCGGTTTCCGGCATAAGATGGCGGGACTGGCCCGGAATCGGAGCATCATTGTTCTTGGGTTCAAGAGTGTGTTCCGAGCCGCTGGATCGGCATCAAGGTCACCAAGGGTTTGGGGGGACGGAGTGACGCAGGTGGACAGCAGGGCCGTCGAAACCATACGGGCAATGCCTCGTGGCACGATTGGCCGCCGCTTGGCTATCACTGATGCGCTCATTGTGATCGCGGTTGTCCTCGTAGCGGAGTTGGTCCGCTTCGGAGATGACAACCTTGGATCCCTCGCTGAGGGGCCCAGGGTCGATCACATCGTGCGGCTCATTGCCCTGACCGTGGCCTGGATCCTCGCCCTGCGCGTCTTCGACTCCTATGACCCGCGAATGCTGGGGCACGGGCCTGAGGAATACCGTGCGGTGATCAAGGCCACCTTTGTTGTTTTTGCCACCATCGCTATCGGCAGCTATGTGCTGAAGGCCCAGGTTGCTCGCGGCTATGTCGTGATCGCTCTGCCGGTAGGGCTGTTTGCCCTTTTGGTGGGACGCTGGATCTGGCGACAGTGGCTCGTCCGCAACCGGGTCGCCGGGCGTCATGTGATCAGAACGATCGTCGTCGGTTCGCGCGAGCGTCTTGAGTTGATGATTCGCAGCCTGCATTCGATGCCGGGAGCTGGTTATCGGGTCATCGGTGCCTGCGTCAGCGACGACGACCGCGATACACCCGTCGAGGGCGTACGCATCTTGGGGGACGCGAAATCAGCCGCGAAGGCCGCGCGCCGTGAAGGGGCCGACGTGGTCGCGGTCGTGTCAGCACTCGATGTTGAAGGCGGCCTGCGGAATCTCTCGTGGGAGTTGGAAGGCACGGACACTGACCTCATTGTCGTCCCGGGA
>JAUNUL010000457.1:0-1900 GCA_030538175.1 Propionibacteriaceae bacterium
GAAGTTCGCCACCGGCAGCGCGAAAAAAGCGCGATAAGCCACCGAATGGCCATCGATGAGCAGCAGCTTCGGTCGCTGCTCGGTCATCTCTGCTGGGTTCTTGCCTGGGTTCTTGGTCGCCACCCCACGGAGCCTACAGAGCGGGTCGGACAGTGTGGTCGCCCGCCGAAACCCGGCGCTACTGTTCGCACATGACTGTCCCGCCGGAGTTCGCCGACCTGCACAGCCCACTCGACGCCAAGCTGGGCTTCGAATTGCTCGAAGTATCGGCCGAGCGGGCAGTCGGCCGGATGCCGGTCGAGGGCAACACCCAGCCCTTCGGGCTCTGGCATGGCGGCGCCACCGGCGTCCTCGCCGAAACACTCGCCTCCCTGGCCGGCACCGCCCACGCCATGCCCCTGGGCAAGGTCGCCGTCGGGGTCGACCTCAACGCCACCCATCACCGGTCCGCCCGATCCGGCTGGGTCACCGGCACCGCGACGGCCCTCTCGCTGGGCAGCCGGGTGGCGGCGTACCACATCGAACTCGTCGACGACGACGGGAACCGGGTCGCGACGGCGCGCCTCACGTGTCAACTGATCGACCGTCGCCGACCGTCGGACAACAACGACGCCAAGTGATCAGCCCCCCATGATTCACGAGAAGGTCCAAGGACAACCATGAGCATGTTTCTCTTCCTCGGCACGCGCGCCGGGCACTCCATCGCGGATGCCGAATATGAGGCCATCTGCCACTACGCCGGTCTGCCGACCAGCCGGATGGATCGCGTCCGGCTTGAGGAAGGGCCGATGCCGTCGATCGATCTTGACCAGTATGCCGGGGTCATCACCGGTGGCAGCCCGTTCAACTCCTCGGACCCGATCAGTGAGAAGTCCGCGATCCAGCAGCGCGTCGAGGCTGACATGAGCCGAATCCTCGACGAGATCGTCGCGCAGGACAAGCCGTTCCTGGGCGCTTGCTATGGCGTCGGGACGCTCGGCACACATCAGGGTGCGATCGTCGATCGGACGTACGGCGAACCCCCCGGCACCGGCTACATCGAGCTCACCGATGCCGGTCGCGAGGACCCGATCTGCGCTGGCCTGCCGGAGACGTTCGACGCGTTCCTGGGGCACAAGGAGGCGGTTCGCGAACTGCCGGCGCATGCAGTGTTGCTGGCCACCTCGGGCCCCTGCCCGGTGCAGATGTTCCGGATCAAGCAGAACCTGTACGCCACCCAGTTCCACCCCGAGCTGGATTCAACAGGGCTCATCGAGCGGCTCAACGAGTATCGCAATGCGGGGTACTTCCACCCCGACGAACTCGAGCGCCTCATCGCCGAGGCGTTGGCGGCCAACGTTGTGCATCCGCAGCAGATCCTGAAGAACTTCGTTGAGGTGTACGCATGAGCCCGGCGACCCATCACGGACGCGCCGCTCCACGTGGATGGATCGGTGTCTCCGGTCTCGACCGTCGGGTGACGCCGCAGGCGTCAACCTCCCGACCTGACAGCGTCCTGGTTCCGACCTCCCTACCTGAAGCCGACATTCCTACCTGGGCACGGGTAGGAACGTCGGTCTCAGGTAGGGACGTGACGGAAGAGCACGACGTCGGTCGCCCTTCGACCCGTGAAGTCAAGGAAGTTTGACATTTCTTGTCAAGGACCCTTGACCCCAGAGTCAAGCGCGCTTTACATTTGAGGCATGGAGACCACCACCCCCACTCCCACCCCTTCCCGCCTCCCCAGCGTTGGCTGGCCGGTCCTGATCGGCGTCCTGGCCCTGCGCACCGTGCTGCTGTTCGCAGCCAACCTGGCGATGCTGCCGATCTTCGGCAGCTATGACCGCACCTTGATGTGGCCCTATGTCACCCTCGTGATCGTCGACGTGATCAGCATCCTCGTGATCGCAGCCCTCCTGCG
>JAUNUL010000457.1:1910-2119 GCA_030538175.1 Propionibacteriaceae bacterium
ACTCTTAAGGACCTCATCGCCTTCCGCGTCCGCGACACAGGCTGGGCGCTGCTGATCACGGTCATCCTGGTCGTCGGATTCTTCGTCGCCACGAATCGGAAGTACCGATGAAGAACAAGCTCAAGGAGCTCCGCGCTGAGCGTCGCTGGACCCAAGCCGACCTCGCCCGTGAGCTCGACGTCTCCCGCCAGACTGTCAACGCCCTGGAG
>JAUNUL010000458.1 GCA_030538175.1 Propionibacteriaceae bacterium
GCCTGAAGGTGTTGCTGGAGTGCTTGCTCCGCACCGAGGATGGCGCCAACATCACCGCCGATGACATCCGCGCCCTGGGCGAATGGGATCCGAACGCCGTTCCTGACAAGGAAATCCAGTTCACCCCGGCCCGCGTGATCATGCAGGACTTCACCGGGGTGCCCTGCATCGTCGACCTGGCCACCATGCGTGAGGCCATCGTCGAAATGGGCGGCGACGCCAACAAGGTGAACCCGCTGTCGCCGGCCGAGATGGTCATCGACCACTCGGTCATCGCTGACTACTTCGGCACCGCTGATTCGTTCCGCCTCAACGTGGAGACCGAATACGGCCGCAATGAGGAGCGCTACAAGTTCCTGCGCTGGGGGCAGACCGCCTTCGACGACTTCAAGGTCGTCCCCCCGGGCACCGGCATCGTCCACCAGGTCAACATCGAACACCTGGCCCGCGTGGTCTTCCCGCGTGAGGTCAACGGCGTGCTGCAGGCCTACCCCGACACGTGCGTCGGCACCGACTCCCACACCACCATGGTCAACGGCCTCGGTGTCGTCGGCTGGGGCGTGGGTGGCATCGAGGCCGAGGCCGCGATGCTGGGCCAGCCCGTGTCCATGCTCATCCCGCGCGTCGTCGGCTTCAAGCTGTCCGGTGAGCTGAAGGATGGCGTGACTGCCACCGACCTCGTGCTCACGATCACCCAGATGCTCCGCGAGCACCAGGTCGTCGGCAAGTTCGTCGAGTTCTACGGCCCCGGCGTCTCCCAGGTGCCGCTGGCCAACCGCGCCACCATCGGCAACATGTCCCCGGAATACGGCTCGACCATCGCCGTCTTCCCGATCGACGACAAGACCACTGACTACCTGCGTCTCACCGGCCGCAGCGAGGAGCAGATCGCGCTCGTCGAGGCGTACGCGAAGGCCCAGGGTCTCTGGCACGACGACGATGCGACCCCGCGCTACTCGGAGAACATCGAGCTCGACCTGTCGACGGTCGTGCCCTCGATCGCCGGCCCGAAGCGCCCGCAGGACCGGATCCTGCTGGACGCGTCGAAGAGCCAGTTCCGCAAGGACCTGCGCAACTACGCGAACCACGTCGAGACCGAGCTCAATGGGCTGGACAAGGCTGACGCCGCCGGCTTCCCGGCCTCCGACCCGTTGGCTGCGGCCACCCCGGCGTCGCAGGCTGCCAAGGGCTTGGCCGGCAAGCTGCTCAACAAGGCCAAGGACTTGGTCGAGGATGTCGTCGACAAGGTCGAGGACGTCGTGGACGACGTGCGGGAAAAGGTGACCGGTCAGCCGGGCGAGGGTCGGGCCACTGCCAAGGTGCCCGTCACCTTGGCCAGCGGTGAGAGCTTCGAGGTCGACCACGGTGCCGTCGTGGTCGCGTCGATCACCTCCTGCACCAACACCTCCAACCCGAGCGTCATGATGGCCGCCGCGCTGGTTGCCAAGAAGGCGGTCGAGAAGGGCCTGACCCGCAAGCCGTGGGTCAAGACCTCCCTCGCCCCGGGCTCCAAGGTCGTCACCGACTACTACGAGCAGGCCGGACTGCAGCCCTATATGGACAAGATCGGGTTCAACCTGGTCGGCTATGGCTGCGTGACCTGCATCGGCAACACCGGTCCGATCATCCCCGAGGTCTCGACTGCGGTGAACGAGCACGATCTCGCGGTGACCGCGGTGTTGTCGACGTCTGCCAGTACCGCGCTCAGCTCGTCGAGCGAGGCGATCCCGGCCTCCAGCAGCAGGGTCGCGATCCACTCGTAGTGCTCCGTGCGCGACCACCCCGCGGAGGAGTAGCGCCCGGCGAGGAAAGTGGCCAGCTCCTGCGGGCTGACCCGCGGGTCTCCGGTGTCCCCGGCCACCGTCCCGCCCGACAACCCGGCCTGGAGCCGGTCCCGGATCGTGGTGAACTCGCTGTCGGCCAGCTCCAGCAGCCCGGCCGCCAGCGTGAAGCGACGGTCCAGATCGGGCACCTGCTCCGGCGGGATCGTGCCCTTGTAGCGCACGTCGTGCTCGAACTCCGCCCACGCGTGCTGCAGCACCGTGCGCAGCTGGACCGAGAAGCAGGTGCGGGGGTCGTAGACCGGCGGAACCCCGTCCTCACCCACCGGTTCGGTC
>JAUNUL010000459.1:0-1775 GCA_030538175.1 Propionibacteriaceae bacterium
TCGATGACCGGTCTGCCGATCATCGAGACCAAGGCCAACGACGTGTCGGCCTTCATTCCGACCAACGTCATCTCGATCACCGATGGTCAGATCTTCCTGCAGTCCGACCTCTTCAACGCCAACCAGCGTCCGGCCGTCGACGTGGGCATCTCGGTGTCCCGCGTGGGTGGTGCCGCGCAGATCAAGGCGATGAAGAACGTGGCCGGCACCCTGAAGATCAGCCTCGCGCAGTATCGCGACATGCAGGCCTTCGCGATGTTCGCCTCGGACCTCGACGCGGCTTCCCGTCGTCAGCTGGACCGTGGCGCTCGCCTGACCGAGCTTCTTCGTCAGCCGCAGTACTCGCCTTACCCGGTCGAGGACCAGGTCGTCAGCGTGTGGGCGGGCACCACCGGTCTGTTCGACGAGGTTCCGGTCGAGGACGTGCTGCGCTTCGAGCAGGACCTGCTGGAGCACCTGCGTCATTCGACCTCGATCCTGCACACGATCTCCGAGACGCAGAAGTTCGACGACGACACGGCTGCGGCGCTGACTGAAGAGATCGAGAAGTTCAAGCAGGGCTTCCAGACCTCCGACGGCAAGTTCCTGAAGGCCGGTCGTGAAGAAGCCGACGCCATGGAAGAAGACGACGTCCTGCAGGAGCAGATCGTCGTGCAGAAGCGGGGCTGACGATGGCGTCCAGTCTGCGTGAACTTCGTCAGCGGAAGAACTCGGTCTCCACGACCAAGAAGATCACCCGCGCGATGGAGCTCATCGCCTCTTCGCGGATCATCAAGGCGCAGCAGCGCGCACGTGCTGCTGCTCCTTATGCCCGCGAACTCACTCGGGCGGTCTCGGCCGTGGCGACGTTCTCAAAGGACATCGACCACGTCCTGACCACCGAGCCCGAGAACCCGACTCGGGCGGCGATGCTCCTCATCACCTCCGACCGGGGTCTGGCCGGTGCCTATTCCTCGGCGGTCATCAAGCAGGGCGAGTCCCTGGCGGAACTGCTGCGGGCCGAGAACCTCGAGGTTGTGCCCTATATCGCGGGCCGCAAGGCTGCAGCGTTCTATCAGTTCCGTGATCGCAAGGTCGCCAAGGTGTGGGAGGGGTACTCCGATTCTCCGGACTATGCCCACGCCAAGGAGATCGCCGATGAGCTCATCGGGGCGTTCAAGACCCCGGCCGAGGAAGGTGGCGTTGATGAGATTCACATCGTCTTCACCCGCTTCGTGTCGATGATGACTCAGACGGTGGAGGTCATTCGACTGCTGCCGTTGGAGGTCATTGAGTCCGACGAGCCGACGGGGGAGGGCCAGGCCCTCCCGTTGTACGAGTTCGAGCCGGACGCCGAAGAAGTCCTCGACAAGCTGCTGCCGCTCTATGTGGCCAGCCGCATCCACTATTGCCTGCTGCAGGCCGCGGCGTCGGAGCTCGCAGCCCGTCAGAAGGCGATGAAGGCTGCCACGGACAACGCCCAGCAACTGATTGAACGTCTGACGCGCGAAGCCAACCAAGCCCGCCAGGCTGAGATCACCCAGGAAATCACCGAGATCGTGGGTGGCGCGAATGCGCTCGCCGACGCTAGCGACGACGCGGAGTAAGGATATGACTGCCACACTGAACGATACGAACGCCACCGGGACCGGCGCTATCGGCCGGATCGCCCGGGTCATCGGCCCCGTCGTGGACGTCGAATTCCCGCCGGATCAGATGCCCGACATCCTCAATGCCCTGCACGTGGACATCACGCTCGGCGGCGAGACCCGGACCATCACGCTTGAGGTTGAGCT
>JAUNUL010000459.1:1785-2104 GCA_030538175.1 Propionibacteriaceae bacterium
CACGTGGGCGACAACATCGTGCGCGCCATCTCCATGAAGCCGACCGATGGTCTGCGTCGTGGCCAGGAAGTGCGTGACACCGGGTCGCCCATCACTGTGCCCGTCGGCGACATCACCAAGGGTCACGTGTGGAGCGTGACCGGTGACGTGCTGAACGTCGACCCGTCCAGCATCGCGGTCACCGAGCGCTGGCCGATCCACCGCGATCCGCCGAAGTTCGAGCAGCTGGAGTCGAAGACCGAGATGCTGCACACCGGCATCAAGGTGCTCGGCCTCCTCACGCCCTATGTGCAGGGCGGCAAGATCGGTCTGTTCGGCG
>JAUNUL010000017.1:0-6941 GCA_030538175.1 Propionibacteriaceae bacterium
AGAGCACGAGCTTCGTCGGATGGCCGGCTGCCCGCTGGCGTCGGTAGTGCTCGATGCCGGCATCGACCCGCCCGGCCAACAGTGGCCCGACCGTGCGGCCGTCCTTCAGCCCGGATCCGAGCACGATCACGTGGGAGGCCGCCGCCCGACGCGCGATCCGGGCGTACGCCCACGCGTACGCGACGAAGCAGGTGAACTCGAAGCCCACGTACGCCAACGCGAGGACCGCGGCCAACGCCAGCGGAAGAAGCGGGGTGGTGGGATTGAGCAGCGCTGCCATGCTCACCGCCATGACGGCCGCGATGCCGAGGCCAGCGATGAGGGACAGCAAGTTGGGGAGCGTGCGACTCTCCTTGCGGATCATCGTCAGCCCGTTCCCGATCAAGAGACTCACCAGCACCAGCACAGGCAGCGGCGCGAGGACGAGGGCCAGCACCCCGCTGACCAGCAGCAGTACGCCCACCCCAGGCACGGCCAGGACCACGGTGAGGAGGATCAACAGACCGGAGAGGCCGATGAGGTACGCATTCCCCAGCCAGCGGGCATCCCGGCGTACGGACACGACGGTGAGCGCGACGACGGCGAGACAGGCCAGGAGGGATGCGACGAACAACAACAGCACGTCTGCCATTGTCGCCATATGGCCAAAGTGGCCCAGGAGCGGGCAGGCGACCCCGCGACTCGGTTACCGTGCAAGGCATGTTCGGACTTTTCAAGAAGAAAAAGAACGCCACCCCCACCCCCGAGGCAGCCCCGGCCTCAGCTCCCGCAGCTCCCGCCCAGGAGATCGTGATCGAGGTCGCTCCGGGGCTCGATTTCAGTGACCTGACCACCGAAGAACTGTGCGACGCCGCCCTTGCCGACGGACGCATCGAGCGGTTCCAGCTGATCAGCGAACGGTTCGGTGGCGAGGCCGCAGGCCCGAACCTCCTGCTCGGCCCGGTCGGCACAACCGCCGCCAAGGACCGGATCGACGAGGACATCATCGCGGCCATCCAGGCCGGCCATGAGGTGAACTTCCAGGCCAGCCTCGACTATGGCGACAGCCCGTCGCGGGTGCCCCAGGCCGTGCGCCTCGACCTGGGCAGCCTCGGCGTCCGAGTGCTCAAGCTCTGGGGCTGATCCACTCCGCGATTCCAAGGAGAATCCGTCTCGGTCGGGGCCGGATCAGTGGCCGAATGTTGGCGCGATCCACCCCCGACCGATCGAGTGGAAGAACAGATTGAACCCAAGCAGCGCCGGCGTACCCCCCGCATCGACGTCCAGCTTCTCGACATCCACGGCATGCACCATGAAGTAATAGCGGTGATCGCCGTGACCGTTGGGCGGAGCAGCTCCCAGGAATCCCGGGAAGCCCGCGTCGTTGTTGAGCGTCAGCGCGCCCTCGGGCAGACCGGGATTGTCGGGATCGCCGGCGTTGGTCGGCAGCGATGTCACATCGACCGGGATGTTGAGCACGGCCCAGTGCCACCAACCGGACTGCGTCGGGGCATCCGGGTCATAGCAGGTGACCGCGAACGACTTCGTGCCCTCGGGGAACCCGGACCACGACAGCTGCGGCGACACGTCCTGCCCGCCGGGCACCGACATCTTCCCCGAACGCTGTGCTTCCGGGAGCTGCCGGCCATCGACGACGTCGCTGCTGGTGACCTCGAACCGGGGGACATCGTTGAGCTTGGCCAGAGGGGAGTTCTCCATGATCGTTCCTTCACGTCAGTGTGCGGGGCGAGATGTCAGCTCGCCGGGCGCTGTGCTCGGCCCGTGCTTCGCTGGGACTTGTGCCCAGTCTAGGAAGCCGGTCCGACAGCAGGTGAGGACCCCACGGCTTCGTCTTGCCCTTTAGGCTGAGGGCGACGGAGGCACCGAGGGACGCAGCCAGCGCCACGAACGCAGACGAAGGGGGCCCAGGGTGGGCAAAGAAGTCAGCACCGCGCGATATACCCGGGAACAACGGCGCGATTTCCGCACCAAGGTTCGCCGCGGCCTCGACGTCTTCGAGCTGATGCTTGCCCATCACCACTTCGACGCAGAGAGACCCATGACCGGGCTGGAGATCGAGCTGAACCTCATCACCGCCGATGGGGACCCCAGCTTCGATAACGCAGAGGTGCTCGAGGCCATCGCCGATCCGGACTATCAGACCGAATTGGCGCGGTACAACATCGAGCTCAACAGCCCACCGCAGGTCTTGGGCGGGGAGTCCGCGCTCGGCCGCGAGCGCCAGCTGCGCCAATCTCTCAACAGGGCAGAGGAGATCGCCAAACAGCGCGGCTCCCACATCTGCTGCATCGGCATCCTGCCCACGTTGCAGCCCGAGGATTTCGATCGGGAGTGGATTTCGGACGAGCGGCGCTACACGGCGCTGAACGATTCGATCTTCAATGCCCGTGGCGAGGACATCGAGCTCGACATCGAGGGCCCGACCGGTGAACGACTGCGGATGTGGGCCGATTCGATCGCGCCGGAGTCCGCCTGCACATCGGTCCAGTTGCATCTGCAGGTCTCCCCGAGCGAGTTCGCGGCGTACTGGAATGCCGCCCAGGCGATCAGCGGTCCCCAGCTCGGGGTCGGCGCGAACTCGCCGTTCCTCTTCGGCAAGCGACTGCACGCAGAGACCCGGATCGAGTTGTTCAAGCAGGCGACGGATACGCGTCCGGTCGAGTTGCGCAACCAGGGCGTACGCCCGCGGGTGTTCTTCGGCGAGCGGTGGGTGACGTCGATTTTCGATCTGTTCGAGGAGAACACCCGCTATTTCCCGAGCCTGCTCGCCGATATCAGCGACGAGGATCCGCTGGCGCTGTTCCAGGCCGGTCTGCCCCCGGAGCTTCAGGAGATGTGCCTGCACAACGGCACGATCTATCGGTGGAACCGGCCGATCTATGCGGTCTCCGATGGCCGCCCGCACCTCCGGGTGGAGAACCGGGTCCTGCCCGCCGGGCCGACCATGATCGACACGATGGCGAATGCCGCGTTCTATTACGGCCTGGTCCGCAACCTTGCCACCAGTGATCGGCCGGTGTGGTCGCGGCTGAGCTTCTCCGCCGCAGAGCAGAACTTCTCCAACTGTGCCCGGGACGGCCTGGATGCCGAGGTCTATTGGCCGGGGTTCGGCGAGCTCAGCGTTGACGAACTCGTGTTGCGCCACCTGCTGCCGAAGGCTGCGGATGGGCTGGAGTCCTGGGGGGTGTCCCAGAGCGTGATCGACCGGTACCTGACGATCATCGAGCAGCGGTGCCTGCTCGGCCGCAATGGCGCGACGTGGCAGGTGGAGACCGTGGAGCGGTTCCAGCGGGCCGGGATGGCGCGCGAGGAGGCATTGCGGCGGATGCTGTCGCACTATCTCGAGGGGATGCACAGCAACGTGCCGGTGCACGAGTGGGAGATCCCGTGAGACGAGGTCCGGGCTCCGGGAGGGGCCGATGACCGAGGATCTGTTCGGCAACGTCGAGCCCACCGCCACCGCGACCCCGTTGGCCGGGGGCAGCCTGTCGCATATCGACCATGCCGGCGTACCGCTCGCAGTCCGGTTGCGACCGCGGACCATCGACGAGATCGTGGGGCAACAGCATCTGCTTGCGCCCGGGTCGCCGCTGCGCCGACTGGCGTCCGGGCATACCGCGATGTCGGTGTTCCTGTGGGGGCCGCCCGGTGTCGGCAAGACGACGATTGCCGCGGTGGTGTCGCAGACCAACGAGGCTCGGTTCGTGGAGATCTCGGCGGTCACGGCCGGTGTCAAGGAAGTACGCGGGGTCCTCGACCAGGCACGTCGCGATCTGGCCCGCGGCACCCGGACGGTGCTGTTCGTGGACGAGGTCCACCGGTTCTCGAAGTCCCAGCAGGACGTCCTGCTGCCCGCGGTGGAGAACCGGATCGTCACGCTCATCGCCGCCACCACGGAGAACCCGAGCTTCTCGGTGATCTCACCCCTGCTGTCACGTTCGTTGCTGCTGACGCTGCAGCCGCTGTCCACCGAGGACATCGACGTGTTGATTGACCGGGCCCTCACCGATGAGCGGGGCGTCCGCACGAGCGGCGGTGCGACGTTCGCGCTCGACGACGAGGCCCGCGATGCCTTGCGGCGGATGTCGGGTGGCGACGCGCGGCGGGTGCTCACCTATCTCGAGGAAGCTGCCGCGGGGGCCGATGCGCAGGGCTCAGCGACGATCGACTTGGCGGCGATCGAGCGGGCGGTCGATCGGGCAGCGGTGCGCTATGACGCCGACGGTGACCAGCACTATGACGTGATCAGCGCGTTCATCAAGTCGATGCGCGGGTCGGATGTGGACGCCTCGCTGCACTATCTCGCGCGGATGATCGAGGCGGGGGAGGACCCGCGGTTCATCGCCCGGCGATTGGTGATCCTGGCCTCGGAGGACATCGGGATGGCCGACTCGACCGTGCTGCAGACCTGTGTGGCGGCGGCCCAGGCGGTGCAGTTGATCGGGATGCCGGAGGCGCGCATCAACCTCGCCCACGCCGTGGTGGCCTGCGCGATGGCGCCCAAGTCCAATGCGGCGTACATGGGGCTCAACAAGGCCGTCGCCGACATCAAGGCCGGGCACATTGGCCAGGTGCCGCTGCACCTGCGGGATGCGCACTATCCGGGGGCGAAGGCGCTCGGGCATGGGAAGGGCTATCAGTACGCCCACGACTCAGACCACGGCGTCGCCGCCCAGCAATACCTCCCCGACGAGATCGTCGACGCGCGGTACTACGAGCCCACCGGACACGGGGCCGAAGCGGCGCTGCAGCAGCGTCTCGCAGCATTGCGACGACTGCTGGGCAAGGATCGCTGAGGGAGGTCAGCAGCCACCAGCGCTGGGGTCGTCACTCTCCCAGCCGCGTTTGATGAGCGCGCGCAGCACGTCCTCATCGATGTCCTCCAGCTTGTTCACATAGACGCAGGCCTTGCCGGTCTTGAACTTGCCGAGGGACGCCAGCAGGGTGTCGGACTCATCGGCGTACCACTGCAGCCCATAGAGGGAGATCGCGCCCGTGCGGGGTGAGAAGCCGACCCGCATCATGTCGCCTTCGCGGCCGGTGGCGTACTGATAATGAATCTCGCCATAGCCGATCATGCTCGGCCCCCACATGCGCGGCTCCTCGCCCGTAACATCACCGAAAATGCGCAGCAGCTCGTGTCCCTGATCGCGGCGGCGCTCGGAAAGGGTCTCGACGAACTCCACCACGCTGGCACCCGTGGCCTCGGTCTGTGCATCGGTGCGACCAGTGCCCACTTTCTGCTCGCCCCGGTCGGTCGCAGACCACACGGCGTGACCATCAGTGAGGGCATAGCCCTCGGCGGCCATGGCGGCCTCGACGCGCGCGAGCCCGACTTTGCCGACTCCATGGAGGTTCAACACCGTCGTGCGGGCGGTCCCATCGAGATCGGCCAGGGTGTCGAAGCCCGCGGTCGCGAGAGCCTGGTGGAGGGGGCGGGCGGTCCCGGGGACGTCAGCGATACGCATGGTGGCGAGTGTATGGGCGAGGTCCGACACTCCCGTCGGGCCGGGCTCAACCAGATCGTGCGGTCAGCGCTTCGGGCGCCTGGCGGGGACGGGTGGGAGAAACTGGTCGATGATGCTCTCCGGGTGGGGGTCGACGGCGAAGCGGCCGAGTTCGATGAGCCCGACGACGACCGCGATCATGGCGAATCGACCCATCGCGAGGTCGCCCAGAACGGCCATCGATTCGGCATCCAGCCCGACAAGCTCTCCATCGCGATACACCAGCAGTGCGGCCCCTGCGGCGCCCAGAATTGCGTAGGCGGCGAACAGGAAGGCGCGGCTGTCGATGGGGAAGCGTGGACTGCCGACCCGGGTGAAGCCGGCGTCGGTGAGCACGCGCCAGATCAGGCCGAAGAAGAGTACGCCGGCTGCGGTGAAGCCGAGCGCCGCGGCGATCGGTTCGGCGAGGATGTGGCGCCATCGGATCGCCAGCAGCAGGAGCAGGCCGATCGAGACCAGCAGCCAGTGCAGTTCACGGAGTTGCCGGAGCATGGCCCAGCGCACCAGTGCACCGACCAGAATCAGAGCCAGCACGGGGTACATCAGCTGTTCGCGCACCACCACGGGGCCGAAGAATCCGATGCCAAGCATGGCCATGCCGACGGCCAGAGCCGGCCCCAACGCCGCGCCCAGCGTGTCCCCGCGGCTGATCGATCGGGCGGTGAGAACGATCGCCGCGATCGTGCCGGCGAAGTGCCCGATGGCGAGGAGGATCGCGGGGTCGAGTGCTTGGGAGGCCAGTCCGATCGGAAACCACAGGATCGCATAGGGAGCCAGCAGGTATGCCCACCGCGACAACGCGGAGGCGATCTCCGTGGGGCGTGGGGGGCCTTGGGGTCCTCGCCGGCGTGCCCAGGCCACCATCCACGTGCACCAGGCGACGGTGCCGGCGACCACGGCAACGGTCGTGGCCGTGGACCACAAGACTGAAGGCGGAGGCAACACAATGACCACGATGATGTGGGCGATCACCAGCAGAGCGACTGCGAGGCGCCAGAACCAGCCCGCCAGCAGCGGACGGGCGGAGAGCACCGACCAGGTCACGGCCCGGATCGTCAGCTCCGCGAACGCGGTTCCGGAGGCGACGGCCAAGGGACCCGCGCAGAACATCAAGAAGCCCAGTGGAACGAGATATGCCGTGATGACTGCCCGCTCGCCGGCGGGATCAATCAGCACCGACAGCAGGGCCGGTGCCGAGTAGCTGACGAACACGAGGATCGCGAGGGTGGTCAGCCAACCACCCGTGAGCGGACGCCGTCGGCGGCGCAGGCACAGCACGAGGATGGCAATCCAACAGAGGGGCGTCAGCGGCAGCAGCAGATAGGCGAGCGGGCCCTGACTGGCCTCGAGCCAGCCGACAAAGACCATCCAGGCCCGAAATCCGGCGACCAAGGTGACAAAGGCACCGACCCCGATGGCCACGGTCCAGCCCCA
>JAUNUL010000017.1:6951-14086 GCA_030538175.1 Propionibacteriaceae bacterium
GCAGGTCCCGGCGGCGCCACGCCACCCACAGGACGAGCGCGAAGCCGATCGGCAGGATGAGGCCGTTGACCGCGCCGGCGAAGATCAGCAGGGTCTGCGGCGCCTGGTCGAGCACGAGATAGAGGATCGCCGAGGTACTCACAGCGCCGATCAGCTGGGCGGGGGTCCCGTCCGGTCCGGAGTTGCTGAGTCCCGAAACCAGGACGGAGGCGAGGAGTGCGACATAGATGACGAAAGCAACGGCCATGACTCGGCGGACAGGTCGCGGCCAATGCCGAGGGAGCGGCCCACCGGAGCGTACGGGTTCGATGATGGTGTGGACCCAGAAGCTGGTCACAGCTTTGCCGAGGGCAGTGGCGGAACGGAGTGCCGATCGACTCACATGTCTGACGGTATCCCCTAGACGGGTGGTTGACCCCCGCGCGGTTCACATGCCCGAGCGGATCACGATCGCCGTCGTCGCGCCGGGACAGTGGGCAGGAACTCGTCGACGATGCTTTCGGGGTCAGGGTCGACGGCAAATCGGCCCAGCTCGATGAGCCCGACGACGACCGCGATCATCGCGAACCGGCCCATGGCGACATCGCCGAGGCTAGCCATCGATTCAGGGTCCATCCCGATGGACCGGCCGTCACCGAAGACCAGCAAGGCGACCGCGGTGGCGCCCAGGATCGCGTGGGCGCCGAACAGGAACGCCCGGCTCTCGATGGGGAATTTCGGTCCATCGACCCGCGTGAACTCCCCATCGGTGAGCACTCGCCAGATCAGTCCGAAGAAGAGGACAACAGCGGCGGAGAAACCCAACGCCGTGGCAATCGGCTCGGCCAGGACGTGCCGCCACCGGATCGCCAGCAACAGCAGAAGACCGATCGAGACCAGGAGCCAGTGCAGGTCCCGCAACTGGCGAAGCATCGCCCAGCGCACGAGTGCGCCGAGCAGCACGAGTGCGAGCAGGGGGTACATCACGCGTTCGCGGACGAGTTCGGGGCCGACCAGCCCGATCCCCAACACGGTCATGCCCGCCGCCAGCGCCGGTCCCAGCGCAGCCCCGATCGTGTCCCCGCGGCCTATTGACCGGGACGTGAGGACGACTGCGGCCAGGGCGCCCGCCCAATGCCCGATCGCCGACATGAGCGACAGGTCCACTCCGTCCACGAACCGCACGATCGGGAACCAGAGGATGGCATAGGGGGCCAGCAAGTACGCCCAGCGCGGCAGCTGGGCGGCAATCTCCGTCGGTCGCGGCGGCAGCTGGGGGCCGCGGCGCCGTGCCCAGGAGACCATCCACGCCGAGAGCGCGACCGTGCCACCGACGATGGCGACGGTCGTGGGCACGTGCCAGAGCGCCGATGGCGGGTTCATCATCGCCACTGTGATGTGGGCACCCACCAGGACCGCGACGGCCAGTCGCCAGAACGTGCTGGCGAGCATTGGGCGTGCTGCCAGGACCGACCAGGTCACAGCGCGGACCGTCAACTCGGCAAAGGCGGTGCCCGATGCGATCGCCAACGGGCTGACACACAACGACAGCAGCATCAACGGCAGGATCCAGAATGTCTCCAACCGCACCGCTCGGACCGGGTCGAGCACGAGTGCGAGCAGTGCTGGCCCAGTGTGGCTGACGAAGACCAGGGCACCCAACGTGAGCAGCCAGGCCAGCGAGACCCTTCGTCGACGCCCCACCAGGCACACGACGAGGATCGCCAGCCACAGCAGGGGCAGGGCGTACACCAACAGGTTGGCGACCGGCTGCCGTTTCGCGAGCCAGGCCACGCACAGCAGCCACGCCCCGGTGCTGGTGAAGAGCAGGAACCCGCTGACTGCCCAGCTGAGGATCGCCCAGACCCACGGCACGTGGGTGGAGGCCGCGAGCAGGAGATAGAGGTTGACCGACGTGCCCACGGCAGCGATGACTTTGCTCGGCACTCGGCTGGTTCAGACCGGTCCGTCCAGCCCGGACATCAGCACCGCACCCAGCAGGCCGAGATAGACAGCGAGGACTGCCGCCATGACCACCTGCACCGGCCGCGGCCAACGTTGTGGCAGCGGTCCGCCGGAGCGGATGGGGTGGACGATTGTGTGCATCCAGAAGCTGACCACGGCCTTGCCGAAGGCGGCTGAAGATCGGTGTGCCGGTCGACTCACAGGCACGACCGTAGCCTTTCCACAGGCAACGCGGGTGGGTCGAGGACGAAGGGTCGCCCAGAAAGGCACACGGTGGAATTCCGGGTGAACGAGCGGGCAAGTGCTGGTTTCGGTCCGAAGCACCACGTCGGGTCTGCGAGGATGCGGTCATGAACAACCACATCGTGGCCATGGGTGGCGGCGGGTTTTCGATGTCGGCGAACGGGGCAGTGACGCCTCTTGATCGCTACATCGTGGGCCTGAGCGATGCAGCGACCCCGCACGTCTGTTTCGTGCCGACCGCGTCCGCCGATGATCCGCGCTATATCAACCAGTTCCTCACCGCGTACGCCCCGATGGGCATCCGGACCAGTGTGCTGACCCTGTGGGAGAACGCCCGGGAATCGATCAAGCGGGCCATGGACGAGGCCGACATCCTGCTCGTCGGTGGCGGGTCCACGGTGAACCTGGTGGCGCTGTGGGAGGCCCACGGGTTGACCCATGCGATTCGTGACCGGCTGGAACAGCGGGACACCGTCCTGGCCGGGGTCTCGGCGGGTGCCAATGTCTGGTTCCAGGCGTGCAGCACCGACTCCTTCGGCCCGACCCTGCAGCCGTGGCATGGGGGGATGGGGCTGATCAAGGGGTCGTTCTGCCCCCACTTCGACGGTGAGGCCAACCGCGCACCGGACTTCGCCAACTGGGTTGCGGAGGGCCGGCTGCCGGACGGGTACGGTGCCGACGACGGGGCGGCCGTCCACGTCACGCCGACCGGCCGGGTGCGATTCATCACCGAGCGGCGCAATGCGGGGGTCCACCATGTTTATGGCAGCTTCACCCCGACCACGTCCGGGGTCATCGTCGAGCCGGTCAAGACCAAGCTGCTGTGACCAGCGGGGCGCTGCTGCGCACCGACCGAGCTGAGGAGCACGATGTCTGCTGGCGAGATCGCCGGACTGATCGCCGCCGGAGCGCTGCTGTTGTTGGTGCTCCTGTGCGCGGTGCCGCTGCTGAAGCTCGGTGGTGTCCTGGGGGAGATGCGGCGCCAGGTCCGCGACCTGGGCGAAGAGACGGTGCCGATCCTCACCGAGCTGAAGGGTACGGTCAGTGCCACGAACGTCGAGCTCGAGAAGCTGGCGGTCGTGACCGAGGATGCCGCGCGGGTGAGCGGCCACGCGGCCGAGGTCGCGCGCAATGCGGCGGACTTCTCGTCGTTGTTCAAAGAGACCGTCGGCGGGCCGTTGGTGAAGCTGTCGGCGGTCGGTTATGGCGTACGCCGGGCGATCGGTCCCGGACCGAAGCAGAGGAAGTCCTGATGAAGGCAGCGGTGTGGTTCGGGCTCGGTGTGGTCACCGGGGGCTATGTGGCGTTCAAGGGCAAGGAAAAGGCCCGGGCGATCGCGGACCAGGCGAGCCCCGCCCAACTCGGGCGTACGCTCGGCCGGGCGATCGGGGAACGCAAGGTCAAGGTCAGCGAGGACGTCGCGAACTTCCTGCACAGCGTCACCGACGGTGCCCGGCAGCGGGAGGACGAACTGCGGACCCAGATGCTGATGCCTGCGGACCACCCGTCCACGCGCCCCTGAACCCAACTGCCCCAGCACCCGCACCGGAAGACCCGTCCTCGAACACCGGGCGGGCGTCCTAGACTGGGCGGCCGGGGGTCGGGGAGGGAATATCCTCACCGCCGATGTGTTGGCCTATAAGTGGCCCGCATCGCCACTCACATCGACGTCAGCCAAGGATCAGACACATGAAGACAGCCGATATCCGGCGCCGTTTCCTGGACTTCTTCGCCGCACGCGGCCATCAGGTCGTGCCGTCGGCGCCGTTGCTCTATCACGATCCGACCCTGTTGTTCGTCAATGCCGGCATGGTGCCGTTCAAGCCCTATTTCACGGGCCAGGAGAATCCGCCCTTCGACCGCGCCGCGAGCGTGCAGAAGTGCGTGCGGACCCTGGACATCGAGGAAGTCGGCAAGACCACCCGCCACGGCACGTTCTTCCAGATGAACGGCAACTTCTCGTTCGGCGACTATTTCAAGGCCGACGCGATCGCCTATGCCTGGGAACTGGTCACCGGTGAACAGCACAACGGCGGTCTGGGCTTCGACCCGGACAAGGTCTGGGTGACCGTCCTCGGTCCCGGCCATCACCCGAGCTTCCCCGATGGCGACATCGAGGCGATCAAGCTGTGGCAGAAGGTCGGCGTGCCGTCGGAGCGGATCCAGCAGCGCAACCTCAAGGACAACTATTGGAACATGGGCATCCCCGGTCCGGGTGGCCCGTGTTCGGAGATCTATATCGACCGCGGCCCGGACTATGGTCCCGACGGCGGCCCGATCGTCGATGAGGACCGGTTCCTCGAGATCTGGAACCTCGTGTTCATGCAGAACGAGCTGTCCGCGGTGCGCGCCAAGGACGACTTCGACATCGCCGGCGACCTGCCGGCGAAGAACATCGACACCGGCATGGGTCTGGAGCGGGTGGCGTACCTGCTGCAGGGCGTCGACAACCTCTATGAGATCGACGAAGTCTTCCCGGTTATCGCCCGCGCGGCCGAGCTGGCCGGCAAGCGCTATGGCGCGGATCCCGAGGATGACGTCCGCCTGCGCGTCGTCGCCGACCACGTCCGGTCCTCGCTGATGTTGATGACCGACGGCGTCACCCCCGGCAACGAGGCGCGCGGCTATGTGCTGCGGCGTCTGCTGCGTCGTTCGATCCGGGCGATGCGTCTGCTCGGGGTCGAGGACACCGTCCTGCCGGAGCTGCTGCCGGTGAGCCGGGACCTGATGTCGACGTCCTATCCCGAGGTTGCCGAGGGCTGGGAGCGGGTCTCCGCTGGGGCGTACGCCGAAGAGGACGCGTTCCGCCGCACGCTCGCGGCCGGCACGCAGATCTTCGACGTCGCCGTTGCCGATGCCAAGGCGAACGCCCAGACCACGCTGTCCGGTGACCGGGCGTTCCAGCTGCACGACACCTACGGCTTCCCGATCGACCTGACGCTGGAGATGGCGGCCGAGCAGGGCCTGGCGGTCGACCGCGACCAGTTCACGACGCTGATGACCGAGCAGAAGGAACGCGCCCGGGCCGATGCGCGCGCCAAGAAGGGCGGCGCGGCGAGCACGGAGGCCTACAAGTCGCTCCGGGCGCATGGCGCCACCGGGTTCCGCGGCTTCCATGACCTGAGCGTGGAGTCCAACGTGCTCGGCATCGTCCGCGACGGCGAGCTGGTGAGCTCCGCCGAGCCCGGTGATGTCGTCGAGGTCGTGCTCGCCGACACCCCGTTCTATGCCGAGGCCGGTGGCCAGGATGCCGACCGCGGCACGATCGACGCCGGCGAGACCCGGCTCGACGTGCTTGACGTGCAGCGGCCCATCGATGGCCTGATCGTGCACAAGGTCGAGGTCGGCGGCGGCCTGCTGGAGTCCGGCATGGGCGTGCTCGCGAGCGTCGACCCGTTCCACCGGATGGGTGCCTGCCAGGCGCACTCGGCGACGCACATCGTGCATGCGGTGCTGCATGAGGTGGTCGGCCCGACCGCGGTGCAGGCAGGGTCGTACAACAAGCCCGGCTATCTCCGCTTCGACTTCAACGCCACGTCCGGGTTGAGCCAGGCCCAGCGTGACGAGGTCGAGGGGCTCGCCAACGAGGCGATCCGCAACGACCTGGCCGTGACCTCGCGCGAACTGCCGCTGAACGAGGCCAAGGAGCTCGGCGCGATGGCGATGTTCGGTGAGAAATATCCCGAGATCGTTCGCATGGTCGAGCTGGCTGGCCCGTGGTCGCGCGAGCTCTGCGGTGGCACCCACGTGCAGCACTCGTCGCAGATCGGGATGCTGACCCTGCTGGGTGAGTCGTCGATCGGTTCGGGCGTACGCCGCGTCGAGGCGCTCGTGTCCACCGACGCGTTCAAGCACATGGCCGCCGAACGGACGCTGGTGAGCAACCTCACCGGCATGCTCAAGGTCCGCCCAGACTCGCTGGTCGAGCGGATCGAAAAGATGATGATCCAGCTCAAGGACGCCGAGAAGCAGATTGCGGCGTACAAGTCGGCGGAGGTCCTCGGCAACGCCCAGGGGCTCGCCGATGCCGCCAAGGACATGTGGGGCGTCGGGTTCATCGGCCGGCATGTCGAGGGCGTCAGCGGCGGCGACCTGCGGACGCTCGCGATGGAGGTCCGCACTCGTCTCGGCAATCGGCCGGGCATCGTGGCGCTCGTGGGCGGGACGCCGGACAAGCCGGCGCTGGTCATCGCAACCAACGACGGCGCCCGCGACCGGGGGCTCAAGGCCGGTGCGCTGGTCAAGCTCGGCACCGAGAAGCTCGGCGGCAAGGGTGGCGGCAAGGACGATCTCGCCCAGGGTGGCGGCACCGACGCGTCGGCGATCCCTGCAGCCCTCGAAGCCATCGAGTTCGAGGTCGGCCGGATCGTCACGTCGTGACGACCGAGCAGCAGCCCGACCAGGCGGAGCGCCCTGAGTCGTCCGATCAGCCGGTGCAGTCCGGCTTCCGGGCCGGCGTACGCCTCGCGATCGACTGGGGCGATGCCCGGATCGGGGTCGCGGCGTGTGATCCGCAGGGCCTGTTGGCGTACCCGGTCGAGAACGTCGCTTCGGGGAAGACCGCGGAGGGCCGGATCGCCGAGCTCGTCCGCGAGCATGACGCGATCGAGCTGATCGTCGGGCTGCCGCGGTCCCTGTCGGGGGAGGAGGGGCCGTCGGCCAACAAGGTTCGGCGGCACGCTCGCTCGCTGGCCAAGCGGGTTCGTCCGGTTCGGGTACGCTTGCTCGACGAAAGACTGACGACCGTGTCCGCGGCGCGTGCGCTGTCCGAGAGTGGGCGGCGGGCGCACCAACAGCGATCGGTGATCGATATGGCCGCGGCCGTCACGATTCTTCAGCACGCTCTGGACACGGAGCGGGCAGGTTCGCCACCCGGTGAGCTGTTGACGTGACACACGAGGGGTTCGGGGTTTGAGCGAGCTGCTGGAGCCGGATCAGAAGAAGCACC
>JAUNUL010000017.1:14096-17504 GCA_030538175.1 Propionibacteriaceae bacterium
GAGTCTCGCTGCGGTGGTGCTGTCGTTCGTGATCTTGATCGGTGGCGGCCTGTTCGCCTACAACAAGATCGGGTCCGCCGTCACCGGGCTGTTCCTGGCCGAGGATTATCCCGGGCCAGGCAACGAGGATGTCGAGGTGGAGATCCCGCAGGGGTCCACGATTGATGAGATCGGCTCGATCCTGCAGGACGCCGACGTGGTGGCCTCCAGCGATGCGTTCAGTCGTGCTGCGACCGAGGTGCCGAACGCGAACCAGTTGCAGGCGGGGACGTACACGCTGAAGACCAAGATGCGGGCGCGCGACGCCATCCAGGCGATGCTTGATGCCGGCGTCAAGGGTGGCAAGCGGTTCCTCATTCGGGAAGGGCTGCGGATCGGCGAGCAGGTGGCGGCGCTGGCGGAACAGACCGATATCCCGGTCGAAAAATACGAGGAAGCACTGAAGAACCCCGCTGGCTATGGTCTGCCGGCCTGGGCTGACGGCAACCCGGAGGGTTATCTGTTCCCCGACACTTATGAGATGTCCGGGTCGGATCCGAATGCCGCGCTCAAGCAGATGACCGCGAACTTCATGCGCAAGGCCAACGATGTGCAGTTGGAGGCCCGCGCGAATGACCTCGGCCGGACGCCGGCGGAGCTGGTCGTGATCGCATCGATCATCGAAGCTGAGGTCCGTCGTCCCGATGATCGGGCCAAGGTTGCGCGCGTGATCTATAACCGGCTGGATTCCTCGCCGTCGATGCCGTTGCAGATGGACTCGACCGTGCACTATGCGGTCAACCATCCCCGGACCGGTGGCGTCACCACGAGCGATGCGGACCGGGCGAATCCGTCGCCGTACAACACGTACAAGCACGCCGGCCTGCCGCCGGGCCCGATCGGTGCCCCCGGCAAGTCCGCACTCGAGGCCGCTAGCCATCCGGCGGACGGCAAGTGGAAGTACTTCGTGACCATCAACATGGACACGGGCGAGACGGCGTTCGCGGAGACGCTCAACGAGCACAACGCGAATGTCCGGAAGTTCCAGCAGTGGTGTCAGAACAACCGAGGCAAGTGCTGAGCCTGGTGGGCCCGCCGGGCCCGGAACAGACCCGCTGTGCGGTGCTCGGCTTCCCGATCGAGCATTCGTTGTCGCCGGTGTTGCATGCGGCGGCGTACGCCGAGTTGGGCCTGACCGACTGGAGCTATGACCGCTATCTCGTCGATCGCGGCGAGCTGGCGGAGTTCGTCGGGTCGTGTGGGCCGAACTGGCGTGGATTCAGCATGACAATGCCGTTGAAGGATGAGGCGCTCGACGTCGGCGAGGTCAGCCCGGAGGCCCGGCTGACCGGGGCCGCGAACACGCTGATCTTCGATCGTGACCGGATCGTCGTGCACAACACCGATATCGAGGGCTTCTGGCGTCCGTTGGTCGCCCATTTCCAGGTTGGTACGCCGGCTGAGGTGCCGATCGAGTCCGCCGTGATCCTCGGCGGGGGTGCCACGGCCCGGTCGGCGTTCTATGCGTTGACCCTGATGGGGGTCGAGCAGATCGTCGTCGCGGCCAGGACGAAGGCGAAGGTTGACGCGTGGGCGCCGATGTTCGACGCCACCGGGGTCACGCCCGAGGTCGTGGATTTCGATGAGTTCCCGGCCGCGGATCTGTTGATCTCGACGGTCACCAAGGGTGCCGCCGATGGGGTCGCCGAGCGGGCCGCGCAGAGCCAGGAGATCGTGTTCGACGCGATCTATGACGGCTGGCCGACCGTGCTGGCCCGCGCTGCCGCTGCCGCGGATCGCGTGGTGTTCTCGGGTCTGGACATGCTGGTCGGTCAGGCGCTGGCCCAGGTGGAATTGATGACGGGGCGCACGGTCGCCCCGGACCCGATGATGGCCGCAGGTCTGGCCGCCATCGCCGAACGGGCCGACACGGTCTGACGGATTGGGCGCCGGCCCCGGGCGTACATATCTCTGCGAGAATGCGCCGGGTGCGTCGGCGCGTGACGCACAGGAGAGGAATCATGCTTCGCTGGCTCACCGCAGGGGAATCGCACGGTCCCGCCCTGGTGGCGACGATCGATGGGCTGCCGGCCCATATTCACGTCACCTCCGACGACATCGCGGGGGCGCTGGCGCGGCGTCGGCTCGGCTATGGGCGCGGGGCGCGGATGAAGTTCGAGGCCGATCAGGTCACGATCCTCGGCGGCATCCGCCACGGCGAGACCCTCGGGTCGCCGATCGCGATCCAGGTCGGCAACACTGAGTGGCCCAAGTGGGAGACCGTGATGGCCGCCGACCCGGTGGATCCGGAGGTGCTGGCGGCGCAGGCGCGCGGGGCGAAGCTCACCCGGCCGCGGCCGGGGCATGCGGATCTGGTCGGGATGCAGAAATACGACTGGGATGAAGCCCGCCCGATCCTCGAGCGTGCGTCGGCGCGGGAGACCGCTGCCCGCGTTGCGCTCGGTCAGGTCGCCAAGAATTTCCTGGAGCAGGCGCTCGGGATCACCGTGCTGTCCCATGTGGTCGAGATCGGTCAGGCGAAGGCGCCGGCCGGTCTGCTGCCGCGGATTGAGGACCTGCCGCGGATTGATGAGTCGCCGGTGCGCTGTGCCGATGAGGCCGGGGCGCAGGCGATGATCGAGGAGATCGAGCGGTGCCACACCGATGGCGACACCCTGGGTGGGGTCGTCGAGGTGTTGGCGTGGGGTTGCCCGCCCGGGCTCGGTTCGCACACGATGGGCGACCGCCGGCTCGATGCACGGTTGGCTGGGGCGCTCATGGGCATCCAAGCGATCAAGGGTGTCGAGGTCGGCGACGGCTTCGAGCTTGCCCGCTCCCGGGGCTCCGCCGCGCACGACGAGATCGTGCCTGGCGAGGACGGGATCGCGCGGGCCGGTCATCGCGCCGGTGGCACGGAGGGTGGCATGTCGACCGGTGAGGTCCTCCGCGTCCGGGCTGCCATGAAGCCGATTGCGACGGTCCCGCGGGCGCTGCGTACCCTCGACACGACCACCGGCGAACCCGCCGTCGCGCACCATCAGCGCTCTGACGTGTGTGCGGTCCCGGCCGCGGGTGTGGTGGCCGAGGCGATGGTCGCGCTCGTGCTTGCCGAGGCCGTGCTGGAGAAGTTCGGCGGCGACTCGGTGGGGGAGACCAAGCGCAACTGTGCGGCGTACCTTGCCGACATCGCCCAGCGCGGTCTGGACATCGCGCGATGACCGACCCCTCGACTGGCACGACTGAGGCGATACGGGCGATCGCGCTGATCGGGGCGCCCGGGTCGGGCAAGTCGACGGTCGGTCGGCGGTTGGCCGAGGCGCTCGGGCTGCCGTTCGTGGACGTGGATGCGGCGATCGAGGAGGCGCAGGAGCTGTCGATCGCTGACATCTTCGTGACGCACGGGGAACCGCATTTCCGGCAGCTCGAGGA
>JAUNUL010000460.1:0-1749 GCA_030538175.1 Propionibacteriaceae bacterium
GATCCGTCCATCGATCCAAGCGAACATCCTCTTCGTGCTCTTGCACGACGAGGACGGCACGGTCGGCATGGGCGAGTGCTTTTTCGGCCCAAAGGTCGTCGAGACATACCTTCACGAGGCAGCGGCAGAGGTGTTGTTTAGCTTCGACAGCCCCAGTCCTGAGAGCGTCTCGGCCGCACTGCGACCATACGTCGGATTCCAAAGCGGGGGCGCCGAAATGCGCGGCAACTCCGCCATCGACCTGGCCCTATGGGACTTGATGGGCAAACGGCTGGGAGTTTCCCTGACGCAACTGTTCGGCGGACCACTGTACGAGAGGCTCCCCATCTACAACACCTGCGCTGGCCCTGGGTATGTCTCAGAAAGCGCGCGGCAAGTGTCCGACAACTGGGGCCTCGACCGTCAAGCAGATGGCCTGGATGATCTCAACTCGTTCTTGACCCAACCCGCACGACTCGCTCGCGACCTGTGGGACGAAGGCATCCGAGGCATGAAAGTCTGGCCGTTCGATCGTGCTGCGGAAGCATCTGGCGGCAACCGGATCTCACGCAAAGAGATGCGGGACGCAGTTGCAGTGATCGCTGCGATTCGAGACGAGCTTGGCGACGAGATGGAGATCATGGTCGAACTCCACGGGCTGTGGAATCTCCCGACCGCGGCTGCGATCTGCAAAGAGTTGACCCCGTACCGGCCCTTCTGGATCGAAGACCCGATCCGACCCGACGGTGTCTGGCAACTGGCGGCGCTCAAGCAGGAGACCGGAGTCCCCATCGCGACAGGAGAGACCCTGGCAACAAGAAGAGCGTTCCTCACACTGCTCGAAAGAAGGGCAGTTGACATGATCACAATGGACGTGCAATGGCTCGGGGGCCCAACCGAGGGCCGCAAGGTCGCATCCATGGCAGACACCTTCGGAATTCCCGTCGCGCCACACGACTGCACCGGACCAACCGCACTGGCAACCGCAGTCGCACTCTCGTTCTCGTCCCCCAACGCGCTCATCCAAGAGACCGTCCGCGCCTTCCTTCGGACCTGGTACACGGAACTGGTGGACGGCCTCCCAAGAATCGAAGGCGGGAACGTCTTCTGTCCTGACGCTCCCGGGCACGGCGTTTCACTTCGAGAAGACCTGGACAACCGCATGACCGTCGAGCGACGAGTTACCCGGCGAGGCTGAACTGCGAGCGCGGATCACCACGAGGCATGCCAGAAGGGGGAGCATCGCCGACGCGGCGAGCGTCTAAGCCATAGCAATTGATGCAGGGGGGGTGTGTGCCGCGAAGGTGCCTACCCGTGAACGGGCACGACCGAACGCGTTTAGGTCCAACTCGGTCAGGTCTCCAGATGACTGACTCTTGGCTCTGCTGACCCGGGGACCGTCGATCTCGACGGCCCCGACCTCGGTCGGCACCGTAATCGAACGTGCCCGTTCCGGGCATCATCCCCCGCTTTGACTGCGTCTCTCTCACAGCCGAGATGCTCGGTCAAGGCGCACGCCTGCGCGGCTCCACCTTCTACTGGGAGGGGACACCACTCCAACCACTCAGGATGATTCGCACGCGTCGACAGCCGAGCCGTGGGTCCTCGACGCGGCTCGAGTCTGTAAACTTTCCTGTAAGGGCGCTCCGGCGTTACCCCTTGTCAAAGACTCGACGACTTTACACCGTACTCCCCCGACCGACCCCGACGTCCCTCCATTCACGAGTGCATCGTTCTCGGAAAATGCGATCTGACTAGGCAACTCACCGG
>JAUNUL010000460.1:1759-2101 GCA_030538175.1 Propionibacteriaceae bacterium
CAGTCGCTCTATCCACTGAGCTACGGAGGCATCGAATAGCCTACCGAGCAACGCCCGCCTCGACGAAGTGGACCAGGCGCGCCCTCCCCCGTCGCCGGTGTCAGACTCGACCCATGAGTTCTGGAGCCGATCAGCCGCGCAGCAGGCGGCAGTGGCTCCAACTGATCGCGTCCATCTACGGCCCGACCCTGCTGGCCTCGGTCGGCTTCGGGGCGATCATCCCGTTGATCGCGCTGCAGGCCAGCGCGCTGGGGGCCAGTCTCGGCCTGGCCGCCTTCATCGCGGGCCTGTCCGGCATCGCGACGATGATCTTCGACCTGCCGGCGGGCACGATCGCGTCCC
>JAUNUL010000461.1 GCA_030538175.1 Propionibacteriaceae bacterium
GACGCGAGGTCTCCGGCGTCCAACCAACGCAGTGCCACTGGCAACTGGGGTAGCTCGACGAACCCGAGGCGGGTGAAGAAGTCGATGGCTGCAGGCTCGGAGGCCAACAGAGTCACGGCGCTTGCTCCGCGGCTGATGACCTCCGACTCGACAGCGCTCAGCAGCGCGGTCCCGATGCCGAGGCGGCGATGACCAGGGGCGACGAAGACCTCGATCAGGTGGAACGAGCCATCAGATTCCAGCACCTGGGCCTGCCCAACGACTGCTCCAGCATGGGTCTGGGCGACCATCGCGAACCCGGACGCGCTGGGTGGTTCGACCTGGTCTTCGGGCGCAGCGGGCCGGATCGTCCAATCGACCTGGGGTTCGCGCATGGGCCCACTGTGGCACACACGCCCCGCACAGGGTGGGTGACGACTATGCGTACGTGATCGCCCAGACTCTACGAATGTGATCCTCCCACCCAGCATGATGAGGCATGGCGAAGATCGAACCCCTGAACCCTGCCGAACTCGAATGGATCACTGGACTCACTCGTTCGTTGCGCGAGGTGGGAGTCCCGGATGATCTGGGATCGGTCTCGACCCACTTCGACCAGCAGCGACGCGACTGGTTCGCCCTGTCGCAGGACGCCCGATCCGACCCCAATCCGCTGATCAACGCGGTGGGCGCTTTCATAGGGGACCTGCTGGTGCGCGAATGCGGGCTGGAATGGGTACTTGCCTCCGACGAATACGGGACCGAAGCAGCCGTGTTCGGGAACCCTGGCGACGTGCTCATCTATCCGATGAACATGGTGGCCAAGCGCTGGCAGCCGGACGGCGGCTCGCTCGCCGAACTGGTGCCCGCCGTCATCCAAGGGGTGCGGGACGCGCAGCGGAGTGCCTCTTCATAGGCAGGGAACCAGGCCGATCACGCAAGGTCTCGGACGGACCTCACCTGTACCGCGGCCCGGGACGCGAAAGATCTGGGCTCAGCGAGTCCGCCTGCGTCGCTGGATGGACCAGGACGCGGTCGACAATGGGTGCGCCGACGGGCGGCTTCCGATGCCGGTCTCGCAACGTAGACTCGATACATGGGTATGGGTGCAGCAGATTTCTACGAGGCTTCGCTCTCGTTACCGCCGTCTGTGCGCAAGGACGTCGCACTGCGGATGCTCGAGTCTGTTGAAGTGATTGACGATGATCCCATTCAGGACGAATGGACCAGCGAAATTGGCTCGCGTGTCGATGACATTCTCAGTGGCAATGTGGCGACTATTCCTACTGAAGAAGTCTTCGTCAAACTCGCAACCCGTCGAGCAGAGCGTCAAACTGCACACCACGCATGATCGTCTGATTCCTCACTTCGGCACCGTGGAACCGTCAGGGCAGACACACGAAGGGACTCTATTTGAATCCCTCCATACGGGAAGTGTCCGATTCCTGGTGTAAACGGTCATGGCGCTTTCTGGTTGGTTGAGGGGCTGATACGTCCCTCGAAGGCGACGGCGCACGCATAAAGTGCCGCTTTGGATCGCAAGACCCATCTTGCCCTGCTCTAGCCTGTCCGGCCCCAGATCCGATGACCATTGCGGGAAGAGCCGTAAGGTCGCTGCGGCGCGCGCCCCCGCCACCGGCAGGTCCAGGGCCGGCTGATTGACCGCGAGTTTCTCCCGGCCGACCTGAAGCAGCACCGCAAGTTCCGCGTCGTCGTGAGCCGAACCGAGGTGTTCCACGATGGTGCGGACCCCACGCTTCTTCTCCACGATCTGCACAGCCGTCGCCCCCGACGCGGTCTTCACCTTCCGCAGAAACGGGCTCACCCGGCCGATTCTACCCACCCGTTAGTGCCCCAAAAACGCCAACCAAAAACGCTTGACTACGCGCGACGCCCAACAACACCCCAAAACCCGACTCGACCTGTGCAAGTCAGGACGGAGGGACGTGCGACACTCAGCTAACGCGTCCGTGTCGCGATTGACCACCCTTACATCGACATGCATAATATAACCAACTGGCACCCGGAGGTTGTGTTATGGATCATGCTGACAGAGATCGTCAGGTATTCGAGATGATCGCCATGTTGGCCACTCCTATGGAGGAGGCCATCTCT
>JAUNUL010000462.1 GCA_030538175.1 Propionibacteriaceae bacterium
ATCGCCGCCTATCGGGCGCGGGGTGTCCGCGTCGGGGTCCTGGCCGTCGACCCGTCCTCGCCCTTCACCGGGGGTGCGGTGCTCGGTGACCGGGTGCGGATGCAGACTCATTCCCTCGATGCCGGGGTCTATATCCGCTCGATGGCCTCCCGTGGTCACCTCGGCGGCCTTTCGACAGCTGCACCGCAGGCGCTGCGGGTCTTCGACGCGGCCGGCTTCGACGTTGTGCTCGTCGAGACGGTGGGGGTCGGCCAGTCGGAGGTGGAGATCGCGTCCGCTGCGGACACCACCCTGGTGCTGCTTGCCCCCGGCATGGGGGATGGGATCCAGGTCGCCAAGGCGGGGATCCTCGAGATCGGCGACATCTTCGTCATCAACAAGGCCGACCGGGATGGCGTACAGCATCTGCAACGCGAGATCCGCAACATGATCGCCCTGGCCGGCGGTCACGAGCCGACGCAGTGGCGCCCGCCGGTGGTCCGGACGATCGCGAGCGAAGCCACCGGGATCGACGATGTCGTAGAGCAGATCGATGCCCACCGGGCCGCCCAACAGGCCAGTGGTGACTGGGGGCGGCGACGGCTGCGCAGATCGATCACCGAGATCGAGTCGTTGGCATTGGCCCAGATCCGGCAGCGGTTCCGGGTGGGGGATGAGCAACGGTTGGCAGATTTGGCGCGGGCTGTGCGCGACGGCGAGCTCGACCCCTTCAGCGCTGCGGATCGCCTGCTTGACGGTCTGTGAGCCAGCGCTGTTGATCAGCTGATCGGCGTGCCTGCGCTCGCGGGACCCGGGCACGCGCTATGAATGTGCAGGGTGTGCACGCGTTCGCACGCCTCACCCCTGCAGCCGACGGAAGGCACCACCGTGAAGGCATTTATCCAGAAGGCAGTGCTGTTCCTGGTGATCGCGTTCTGCTTGTTCTATCTGATCACCCGACCTGCGGATGCGGCCAACGCCGTGCGCGGTTTCTTCGGCGCTTTCGAGTCTCTGTTCACGTTCTTTGCGACGCTGGCGTCGGGCTGATTCGCGACGGCGACTCGGGGCAGGGCCATGCGGCGTTTCTTGAACCCTCAGGTGGAGTTGCGCCTGATCGATGATGAGGGTGAGGAGATCATCGACGAGGTGCACAAGCATCCGATGGCGGTTGCTGGTGCGTTCCTCGGGCTGCTCGGCTGCATGCTGCTCTTCGTGTCCATGCCGTTCGTCGACAGGGCCTGGCCGATCCCGCTGATCGCCGGGGTGGTGTTGTTCGTTCGCTGTGTCTGGGCCATCCATGGGGCGCACATGGATCGTTTCGTCATCACCAACCTGCGGGTGTTCCGCGTGCATGGCATCGTGAGCCAGCAGACCGCGACCATGCCGATGCAGCGGATCCTCGACATCACCGTGAACAAGCCGGTGTTGGGTCAGATCTTCGGCTATGGCCACTTCGTCTTCGAGTCCGCCGCCCAGGATCAGGGTCTGCGTGATATCCGTTTCGTCGCCCGGCCCGACGAGCGTGACCTGACCATCCAGCGGGTCATCCAGTGGTCGGGTGCCCGTCAGCCGGTCAACCGCCACCGGCGTACGCCCGACGCGAGCGACGACGACTGACATGCGCGTGCTGACGCTGTCGGACTCGGACTCCTATCTCAAATGGGTGGTCGCTCTCACTGCCGGAGCGCCCGAGGACTGGGCCGTGCGCCATCTGGTCCTCGACAATGTGATCGCACCGTCCACCGCCCAGATCGGCGCCGTCCTGCGTGATCATCCCGGACGGCCGATCCGGCGGGTCAGCGGCCTCGGGCTGGCCCGCGAAGTGCGCCGTCTCGATCCCGATGTCCTGTTTCTCGCCACCACCGGTCCGGCGCTGGCGGCGGTTCGGGATCTGCTGACGTGGGGTGGCGTGCTGGATCGCCGGCGTCCGGTCCTGGCATCAGGCCTGCCCGGAATCAGTTTCCCCGCCAATGATCTGGCGATCCACCATCGGCGCGATATCGACGTGATGGTCCTGCATTCCCATCGCGAGGTGCGGGCGTACGCCGAGGTGACCGCATCCCTCGGCTTCGGCCCCCGGCTCGCCTTGGCCACCCTGCCGTTCCTGC
>JAUNUL010000018.1 GCA_030538175.1 Propionibacteriaceae bacterium
CGGGCCAGTCATAGACCGACGGTGCGTCCACACGTGCAGTCGGTGCACTGACAGTCGGTGCATTCGCACGCACCGCCGACGTGACAGCCACAGATGTGGGCTTCTGTCACGCCGATCAGGCGCAAGCTCAGATCCGGGCCCACGAGCGCATCGGCACCGTCGGTGACTCGGTCGGCGACGTGGTTCAGCCGGTCCGCCCACGCCCGACAAGAAGCGCAGGCACCGAGGTGCGCATCGAGCTTCCGATCGTCGATAGCGTTCTCCTCGCCATCGAACCGGGCCGAGAGCGCGGCGCGCCAACGGTCCTGGTCGGGGCAGCGGACGAGCTTCATGGCGGCAGCTTAACCACTAGTGTCGAACCCATGACTCCCCGCCGAGCGCTCGCACGTCCAGGAGCTGCGGGGCGTACGGTCGCGGACGCGAAGATCACCGCCCGGGCCTTGGAGGCTCGTGCGGGGGATCGGCCGGCGCTGGGTGAGTTCATCCGGCTCACTCAGAGCGATGTGTGGCGCTTTGTCGCGCATCTGGCCGGCCAGGATGCGGCGGATGATCTGACCCAGGAGACGTACCTCCGAGCGATGGACGCCCTCCCTTCCTATCGGGGTGAATCGAGCGCACGGGCATGGCTGCTGGCGATTGCGCGGCGTACGGCCGTCGATCACTTCCGCAAAGAGGCCGGCCGCCCCCAAGCCGCGCCAGCGTCGGCTACCGATCAGCTGACGGTTCCGGATGGTTCGGTGCGGATCGAGGTCCAACAGATGCTGGCCTCCCTGGACCCGGTACGCCGGGAAGCGCTCCTGCTGACCCAGGTCTTCGGGTTCAGCTATGCCGAGACCGCCGCAATCACCGGCGTGGCCATCGGCACCGTCCGCTCCCGCGTCGCCCGAGCACGCGCTGAGCTGGTCGATGAATGGTCAGACGCGATCATGGCGTTGCGGTACGCCGGCTGACCCCTCGCGGCGCGTCCTCCCGAGCCTCCGGCCATCGGTGACGGACGTGCCACCGCGAAGGTGACACCCCACCGTGGTTTCCGGCCCCAGGACCGCCATTTCCTGACCTCCCACGCTGGGAGTCACCGACCACGCTGGAATCGAGGTGTTGGGTGACTTTCGCGGTGGTGGGTGTGCAGGAACCCGCTGAACACGCCGAAGCCGAGGTGGTCAGTGGCTTTCGCGGTGGCCAGTGTCGCATGCGATGCTGACCCCCATGACCCGGACCCTGCTCGCCCTCGACGGCAACTCGGTGCTGCACCGCAGTTTCCATTCGGGCGCGCGAACGGGTTATCGCACCCCCGCCGGCCGTCCCGGCTGGGCCGTGCGCGGCTTGCTCGATCAGCTTGTGGCCGCCGTCGACCGGTCCGGCGCCGACGCAGTGGTCGTGGGCTTCGATGACCCGGATGCGTCCGTACGCCGCGAGCGTTGGCCCAATTACAAGGCCCAACGCGCCGACAAGCCGCTGACCCTCACCGACCAGCTGGCCGATGCTGCGGAACTCTTGACCAACATGGGCATCCCGGTGGTGATCCCACCCGGGCTCGAGGCTGACGATGTCCTGGCCGCGGCCGCCACGACCGCGCGGGAGGCCGGGTGGCAGGCTGTTCTCGCCACCTCTGACCGCGACGCGTTCGCGCTCATCGACGACACCACCCGTGTGCTGCGCATCATCAACGGCGGCGTCGAGGCGTCGCCGATGCTCACCCCACAGCGCCTGGAGATTTTGACCGGGGTGACGCCGCAGCAATACCGCGATCTCGCCGCACTTCGTGGTGATCCGTCGGACAACCTCCCCGGCATCCGCGGGATCGGCAAGGTCCTCGGCGCCCGCCTGCTCGCCGAGTTCGGCAGCGGCGAGGCAGTGTTCGCTGACATCAACGCCGGTGGCGAGCGTTGTCGGTCCTGTGCCGGTCCTTCGGTCACCACCGCTCTCGCCGCCGAGGACGCGTACGCCCGCTGGACCGAGAACCTCGAAGTGATGACCCCGGACCCAAGCACCACCGTTCCCGGGGACGTGTTCGACACGCGGCTCCCGCTGCCCCCGAAGCCAGTACGCCGCGGGTTCGCCAGTTATGGGCTCTCCGCTCGCCAAGCGTTGCGCATCCTGTGCGGGGAATACGACCCGGCACCCCACAGCCCGCAGGTCAGCGGCCCCGGTCACCCTGACGGCATGGACGGTTGGCGACCATCGCCTCCCAGCATTCGGAAGTTCGCCCCTCTGCCGAAGAAGGCGCCCGTGCTGCAGGACACGCTGTTCTAATTGCGGATGCGCTTAGTGGCCCGCCTTGGTCGCATACCACGGCCGCGGCACCATCAGCCCAATGAACATGCAGACGATCAGCACCAGACCTGCTGGACCCGTCCCCTTGAAGACAGCTAGGCCAACCAGCAGCGCGATCACCGCCAACGGGGGGATCTTGAGCCACCCCAAGCGCGATCCCCTGATCCACCGGAGAGCAAGCCCGGCCGCGAGTCCACCGATGCCATAGATGACGGCTTCCAGCATGCCTGCCCCCTTCCACGCCAGGATTCCCGAGCGATTCCCGGTCCCATATCGAAACATCTCTCATGTCTCCCGGGGCGGCTGGATCGACTTCCGTTACCCATTCGTGACCGGATGGTAAGTTTTGAATCAACGCCCCTCCGCCAACATGACCCGTTGCTCCCCCAGAACGTCGCCCGCGCCCGATAACCTTGGGCCCGTGACTGGGCTGACGCTGACCATCGATTCCAACCGCTGGCACGACCATCTGCGCGGGCTGGCGGAACGTGTGCCCGGGTTGATCCCGGTCGCCAAGGGCAATGGCTATGGTTTCGGGCTGCCGCGGCTGGCCAAGGAGACAGCGCGGCTGGGTCTGCGTACGCTCGCGGTCGGCACACCGGCCGAGGCCGCGTCGATCCGCGAACACTTCGACGGGGACATCGTCATCCTGCTGCCGTGGGAACCGAACGATCCGCGAGCGGTCGAGCAGGCCCGTGATCCGCGCGTGATCGTCACTGTGTCCCGGCTGACCGACCTGGAGATCCTGGCCAACTTGGGCGGCGAGCGGCCGCGCGTCTTGGTCGAGGTGCTGACCTCGATGCGCCGCCACGGGCTCGAGGAAGAGGATCTGCCGGCGGTCGACACGTGGCGGGACCACCTCAACATCGAGGGGTGGACGATCCACCTGCCGATGCGTGACGACAAGGACCACAACCGGATGGAGGCCGACAAGCTCGGCCGCGCCGCCCTTGAGGTGTTGGACGCCCCGTTGTGGTTCTCCCACCTGCCGACCCAGGACTATCTGGCGATGGCTGCCCGGCTCGGCGACAACCGGGCCCGGCTGCGGATGGGCACCCAGTTGTGGCTGGGCGAGCCGGCAGCGCTCAAGACCACGGCGACTGTTCTGGACGTGCACCCGATCAAGCGCGGCCAGCGCGTCGGCTATTGGCAGCGCCCGGCCGGTGGCGATGGTTATGTGGTCGTGGTCTCGGGCGGCACGGCCAACGGCATCGGCCTGGAGGCGCCGACCTCGGCGAAGACCCTGAAGTCGCGGGCGGTGTCGTTCGCGACCGGCGCACTGGAGGCGGCGGGGCGGGCATTGTCGCCGTACACGATCCTGGGCGAGAAGCGCTGGTTCGCCGAACCGCCGCACATGCAGTCATCCCTGCTCATCCTGCCGGCGAAGGTCGAGCCACCCAACGTGGGTGATGAGTTGCCGGTGGATGTCCGCAACACCATCGCCACGTTCGACCAGGTCGTCTTCGTCTGAGGCTTCGACGTCAGCCACAGGGCATCGGATCGCCCAGTGGCTCAATGCGGTCGATCCCGCCCTGGCCGAGGACCATCCGGGCCGCGAGGCGTTCGCATCGGTTCTCACCGTCGGGCTGCAACCGCAGCCACGACACCAGTGTCCCCGTCCCGCTCGGATCCGGCGCCGCCGCGATCCCGAACGCGTAGCGACCCTGGTGCTCCGCGGTCAAACGTTCTCTGCTCCACTCACCCTTCAACCCCTGAGCCAGTACGCCGCGCGCCCGATCCCAGTCGCCGGCGTTGAGGGCGCCGAACCATTGCCCGAGCTCTGTGCGGGCAGCCGTGGGTGCGGGACCGCCGACGTTTGTCGCGATCTGCGGCCCACCGGCGATCAGGCAGGGCTCCATCGCCGGGGGCATGCCGGTCGGCCCGAGCAGCGGATCGGCGATCGTATCCAGCCCGGCGACGACGAGGTCGGTCTGATCGTCTGCGACCTGCAGCAGTACGCCCACCAGGTCACCGTCCGCGCCGACGACCGGGGAGCCAGCCAGCCCGGAGTCGAACGCACCGTTCATCCTCCGCAGCCCCGGGTGCCGCCCGTCGGGTGATTCGAGGGTGACTCCGGTTTCGGAGATCGTGCCGACCTCGACCTTGGCGCGTCCACGGGCCGGGGAGGTCGATTCCGTTGTCCAGCCCAAGTACGCCACCTCATCGCCGACCGCCAACTGGCGCGTACCCAACTCAAACGCATGACCCGCCAACCGGGTCTCCGGGCGCAACAAGGCCAACCCCGAGACGGTGTCGATCTTCGCCACGGTCGCCGGGACCACCCGGTCTCCGGTGAGGACGGCGATGGAGCGGGCCCCGGAAACGGAGCGGGCGGAGGTCACCAACAACCCGTCGACACCGAACTGGAATGCGGTGCCGACACCCGTCCCGGTGCAGGTCGTGGCGACCACCCGGTGGGTGCCGGAGGCTGCGACCTTGGCGACCTCTGCGAACGGGCCCGTGTCGGGTCCTTCCATGGGCTCCAACGGGTCGGCGGGCACGGTCGGGCCCCCGGAGGGACCAGCGGACGCGCCGGGGCTGGGCGGACCAGGCGGTGGGGCGGGGGGCCGGTCCTGGGTGAATCTGATGACAACCGCGGCGCCCACCCCGAGCACGATCGCCAGGACGAAGACGCCGAGAACCAGCGCCAGCCGCCGCCCGGTCGGCTTCCCGGGTCCCGGGTTCCCCGGTCCCTGCCCTGGCCCGTTCGCAGCCGACGCCGGCACCCCAGCCGAAGTCACGCTGGCCTCAGCCCCGCAGCTTGCGGTGCATGGCAGCGGTGTCGGTGTCCGTCCACCCCATCATGGTGAGCATCCGCTCCACGCCGCCGTGCTCGGAGTCGGCGTACTCCAGGAAAGCCTGCATCGTCTCCGGCTTGGTCAGGTGCGACTCCAGCGGACGACCGGTGAGGTTCTGCCGGTACGTCTCCGAACCGATCAACCGGTCGATGATGAGCTGCATCCGCTCGCTGGAGGCCGCATAGTCCTCGATCACCGCGCCCGGTTCGGCACCGACGAGCACCAGGGACAGCGCGACCGCGGTGCCCGTGCGGTCCTTGCCGGCCGCGCAGTGGACCAGGGCAGCACCCGGGGCGTACGCGATCGCGCGCAGCGCCGCCAGCACCGACTCCGGCCGCTCGTTCAGAAACGACAAGTACGTCGATGCGAACTTGTCCTTGACCTGGATGCTCGGCCGATAGCCGTCGAACGGCAGCGCGTTGCCCGGCAGTTCCTTGCCGTGCGCGTCCACCTGGATGGCCTTGGCTTCGTCCCGGGTGTCGGGCAGGACGTCAGCACCAGCCCCGGAGCCACCGGCACCCGGCGCCTTGGGCTTGCTCGCGTCATATTGCTCGGGGATGAACGAGTGATGATGGATCCGCACACGGGAGTCGCCGACCAGCGGGCCGGGTCCCTCGTGATGGACCTCATAGGTCGAACGCAGGTCGACGATGTCCGTGACCCGCAGCGCCACCAGCCGGTCAATGTCCGCGGCCGTCAGGCCCTGCAGGTTGTCACTGCGCAACAGGCGTCCGGTGCGGATCAGATCCCCGTCGACGGTCGGCGTACCACCCACGTCGCGCGCATTCACCAACGAATCGAATTCAAGCCACTTCACACCTTTGATCGTAGACAGGCCGGGTGAACCACGCATGACGGTCCCGCCCTCGGCGCGCCACCGGCACGTGGTGCCGGTGATGTCGGGGTCAGACGTGGTTGAGTTGGGCTGATGTCTGGGTCGGTGGGAGTTCGTCGAGGCTGGGGATGGGTACGCCAGCCCCCCGCCGCGTGGGTGTGGTCCGCGCTCGCGTTCGTGGCGTACTGGCTCTATGCGACGCTGCAGTGGCGCCGCTTCGAATCGCCGTCCTATGACCTGTCGATTTTCACCCAAATGCTGGCGCGCTATGCCGCGTTCGAGGCGCCGATCGTCACCGTGAAGGGTGCGGACTACAACGTCCTCGGTGACCATTTCCATCCGCTGCTGGTGATCCTGACGCCGATCTATGCGGCGTTCCCGTCGGCGTACACGCTGTTGGTGTTGCAGGCGTTGCTGGTCTCGGTGTCGGTGTTCTTCGTCACCAAGATCGCCCACGAGCACCTTGGCAGCACCGGTGGCTGGCTGATCGGTGGGGCGTACGCCTTCTCCTGGGGCGTGCAGAACGCCATGTCGGTGCAGTTCCACGAGGTCGCGCTCGGCACACCGATCCTCGCGATCAGCCTGTGGCTGCTGCTGCGCGAACGCTGGGTTCCGGCGGCCATCTGGGCCGGGCTGCTGGTGTTCATCAAGGAGGACCTCGGGCTGACCCTCATCGTGTTCGGGCTGGTGCTCGCAGCGCGGTCGGGTCGATGGCTGCTCGGTGCCCTGCTGGCTGCGTGGGGTGCAGGGTGGTTTCTGCTGACGATCGGGGTGATCCTGCCGACGATCAACGCGCATGGACAGTACGACCACAGCCGCAACCTCTCCACCGGATCGCTGCTCGCGGACCCGTTCGGGGCGCTCGGTGCCATCCTCACCAGCGATCAACGGATGAGCACGGCCCTGCTGGTCGTGATGTGCACGGGTCTGCTGATCCTGCGCTCCAACCTGGGCCTGTTGGTGCTGCCGACGCTGGGGTGGCGGTTCATCTCGTCGAACGAGGGGCATTGGGGTGCGGGCTGGCATTACAGCCTGATCCTGATGCCGATCGTGTACGCCGCGGTGGTCGACGGGATCGTCGCGCTGCAGAAGTCCCGGTCGGCGTTCCTTCGTGCGTACGCCCGGCATGGCGCCGTGATCGTCGCGACCTTTGCCGTCGCGATCGCGAACCAGCTGCCGCTGTTCGAGCTGCGCGATCCGACGCAGTGGCAGACCGGACCGCGGCAGGCGTCGGCCCGGAAGGTGCTGCAGACCGTACCCGCGGGCGCGATCGTGTCGACCGATGTGTCGCTGATGCACTATCTGCTGGCTGATGACCGACAGGTCTATTTCGTGGGTACGCCGGGCAATCCCGTCGAGGACTATCTCGTCATCGACAACCGCGGTGGCGGCTGGTCAGCGCCGGTCGATGCCGTCCGCCAGGGTGGCGTGATCCACCCCGGCACCCAGTGGGAGCTGGTGCTCAACGAGAACGGCTATCAGGTCGCCCGTCGGGTCGCCTGACCGCTGCGCATCAAGCCGTCGCCAGCGCCCGGGCGAACCCCTCCGGTGACGCAGTCCGCTTGCGCAGCACCGCCCCGACTGACCCGGCGAGGCCGATCAGCAGCCACAGCACCGTCATCCCGATGGCCCCGGTGAGACCCGTGCCGTCGGTGATGATCGCCCGGATCCCGTTCAGGACCGGCGTCAACGGCAGCAGCGGGGTGACCACGTCGAAGAACAGGGGCAGCGCCGACAGCATCCCGCCGGCCGCCGACAGCGTCACCAAGGCCACCGACAACACCCGGCCCAGCCCGCCGAACCAGGCCACGAGCGCGTGGTTGACCACGACGAACATGGCGCCGCCGAGCAGCAGCATCCCGAGCACACCGAGCACCTTCGCCGCGGACAGGTCGAGCACCATCTGCCCGAGCACGGTCAGCGCGATGGCTTGCACCGCGGCGATCGCGACCCCAGGCATCAGCGCGCGGCGCACCAGGGAAACGCTCGAGCGCGTCGACGTCAACACCCGCGACGACACGGCCTGCAGCACCAGATAGGTCGCCAGACCACCGATCCACAACGCCAGCACCATCAATAGGGACGTCGACGAGGCGGCCGGGATCAGGTTCGGCGTCGTGCCACCGGCGATCGGCCGGGTCACGGCCGTCTTCAGAGCGTTGCGGTCAGATTCGGAATAGGTCGGGATCTGCTTCGCACCCTCATCGAGTCCGTCGGCCAGCGTCTGCTGACCATCCGCGACCTCGCGGGCCCCCGTGGCGGCCTTGTCGAGCCCGTCGGCCAGGCCCTTGGTGCCCGTGGCGAGCTCATCGGCACCGGACGCCATGCCGGTCAGGCCGGTCGCGAGACCCCGCGTACCCCCGGCGACTTGGCCGACACCATCGACATAGGTGCCGACACCGGCCGCGTACTGTCCCGCGCCGGTCGACAGCTCCCCCGCACCGGTCGCGGCGGACTGGATGCCCGCGGTCAACGGCACCATGCCATCCGCCAGCTGACCGGCACCATCGGCAAGCTGCCGCATGCCCTGGCTGAGCTGCGGGAGCTGGCTGGTGCCGCCGGCGATGCCGTCATTGAGCGCCTGGACACCCTCGTTGAGCTGTCCGGCGCCAACCGCGAGCTGGTCGACGCCCGCGACGAGCTGCTGCCCGGCCGGACGGAGCTGGCCGATCTGACCGGCCCCCTCGATGATCGCCGGCAGCTGCGGCAGGGTCGTCTGAACGGTCGTGATGGCCTGCGTGAACTCGCCGCTGGCCGAGATCTCCTTGGCCCACTGCACCGGCGACTTGCCCGTGCGCGGGTCCGGCGCGGTCAGGCCGGCCATCGCCTGGGACCAGGCGGTGCAGAATGCCGTCTGCTGTTCGGGGGTCAGCTCGACTCCCTCGGGCGTGGGGCAGGGGGTGTTCGCCATCGTTTCGAGCTGACCGGCGTACGCCGCTGCCTGGCTCTGCAACTGGTTGAGCTGGGTCGCGGCCTGCTGCAGTTGTGCCTGGTCGATCGAGCTCGTGTCGATCGTGGAAAGCAGACCGAGCACGGGTTCCATGCCGGCGACGAGTTGGTCGACGCCATCGACGTACGCCCGGACGCCGGGCGCCAACTGGGCCGTGCCGTCGGCCAGTGCCTGGCTGCCCCCAGCGAGCTGGCCAACGCCATCGACCATCGACGACATGCCGCCGACGAACTGGTCCACCCCATCGGCCGCCTGGCCCGCGCCATCGGCGAGTTGGCGGGTCTGGGCGGGCAGTTCGCGGGTCTGATCGGCCATGGTCTGCATGCCCTCGGCCAACGCACCGGCACCACCGGCGAGTTGGTTCGCGCCATCCCGCAGCTGACCGCCGCCGGCTGCGAGCTGCTCAGCGCCCGTGGCGAGTTCCCCCGCACCGCGGGCCGCCTGGCTGACGCCGGTGGCGTACGAACGGGAGCCCGTCGCCAACTCATCCGCACCGTCGGCGTACGCCCGCAACCCATCGGCCAGCTGGTCGCCGCCCTCGGCGAGCTGACCGGCGCCGTCAGCGACCGTGCGGAACTGCTTCTGGGTCTCGTTGAAGCCCAGATAGATGTTGTCGAGATACATCTCGGTGATCTCGGTGTTGAACACGTTCCGCGCGGTCTCGGCGATCACCTGCGCGATCGCGCCATCGGCGATGCCGGTGATCTGAGAGGTTTCCACACCGATCGTCGCCTGGCGGGCGTCCTTGGCCGGACCCGCGAACGAGGTCGCGTCGGCCGAGAACTCCTTGGGGATGGTGATCACCGCGACGAACCGGCCGGACTTCAGCCCGGCCTCCGCATGCTCGGCATCCGCCAGCGTCCAGGTCAGGTTGTCATCGCGACGCTCCACCAGGCCCGCAGCGAGCTGGCGGCCCAGCGGTGCAGGCTGACCGTTGAGCTCGACCATCTGGTCGAGGTTGACCACCGCGGCCTCGGCCCGGTTCAAACGGCCCTCGGCCTGCCACGTCGCGCCGAGGAAACCGAGCGCGACGATCAGTGGCACCACGAGAATGCCGAGCAGGGAACGCCAGCCGACGGGGCGGTCATGGCTGGCTCGCTCGAGGGAAAACATCAGGACTCCTGGGAAACGAGATCGGGAGTGGTGCTGCCTGCGCGAGGTTCAGCGTCCGGGTCAGGATCGGGGGAAGCAGCCGGGGTTTCGGCATCGATCGGGGGCGGCAACAACTCGATGCTGAAGAAGCCATCGGGGGCCAGGTCGCCCACACGTCGGGCGTCCTCGACACCGAGCACGACGGCTCGGCCGGACTCGGCGATCACGGCGGCGATGCGCTCCCGTTCGGCCTGGGTGCGCACGGCGTCCGCACCGTCGATGATGACGACACCGATCCGGGGGTTCTTCAGCGCGGCCTCGAGGTCGCCAGCGATGGACTCATGGGCCGCGGTGCCGTCGGAGTGCAGGACGTCGACGAACGTGACCTGACGGCGTACCTTCCCCGCCTCGACCGGCAGCAGACCGCCCGAGACCTTGGCCCGACCGGTCACGTGGGTGAGGCGGCCGGCGAGCGCGAGCAACAGGGGCGTACGCCGGGCGGCCGGACCCTCGACCACGAGCACCTCACCGGGCGCGAGATGCAGGTCGACCGGAGCGGCGAGCGGGCCGCGGACACCGGTCGCCGCGAAACCCTCCGTGTGCAGCACGTTGTCGTTGCCCGGCCAATCCCGCAGCGCGAGCACGTTGGTGATCGCCTCACCCTCGACGTCGAACGACGGCAGACGGCGGTCGAGCCACTTCGGCAGCCACCAGGCCTTGTCACCGAGCAGGGCGAGGACAGCGGGCACGAGGGTCATCCGGACCACGAACGCGTCCACGGCCACACCCACGGCAAGGCCGAAGGCGATCGGCTTGATCGGCCCCTCGCCCTCAGGGACGAAGAACGCGAACACGGCGACCATGATGAGCGCGGCGGCGACGACGACCTTGGCGGACCCGACGAAACCGTGGCGGATCGCCTCGGCGGCGGAGCGACCATGCACGTACTCCTCCCGCATCCGCGACACGAGGAACACCTCATAGTCCATCGCAAGGCCGAACAGGATGCCCATCAACAGGATCGGCAGGAACGAGATGACCGGCATCGCCTTCTCGAGGTTGATGACCTCGCGGAACCAGCCATAGTTGAACACCATCGTGGTCAACCCGAAGGCCGTGCCAACGCTCAGGAGATAGCCGACGGTCGCCTTCAACGGCACCCAGATCGACCGGAACACCATCGTCAACAGGACCAGCGACAGGCCGACGACGAAGATGCCAAACGGCAGCAGTGCACCGGCCAGTCGGTCGGAGACGTCGAGTTGGACCGCCGTCATGCCGGTGACTGCGGTCCGCACATCGAGGCGGTCCTCCCAGTCCGGCGCTTTTTCGCGCAGGTCGGCGACCAGTTGCTTGGTGCCCTCGTCGGTCGGGCCGAAGTCGGGGATGATCTGGATGAAGCCGGTGTCCGCGTTCGGGTTGGGTGTGGCGAGTGGGACGGAATGTACGCCCGGCATCGCCTCGATCTCGCGCTTCAACTGGTCGACCAGGCCGAGCGGGTCGGTGGAGCCGATGATCTCGGCGGTCACGATCAGCGGGGCATTGAAGCCGGGCCCGAACTTCTCCTCGATCAGGTCATAGGTGATGCGGTCCGGCGCGGTCGCCGAATGCTGGCCCGAGTTCGGCAGGGACAGCTCGAGGTCCTTCGCGGGGATCGACAGGGCACCGAGGGTGACGACCACCACGATGACGGTGAGGATCGGCACCTTCGTGACGACACCCACCCACCAGGCAGAGGGGCCGCGCAGGGGCTTCTCCCCTGAAACGACGGCGGTGGGCGACGAACCGGATCCGACCGCGGCAGGCGGCGTACTCGACTCGGACTCGTCCGCCGACTTCTTCTTGGTCCGGCCGAACAGTCCGCCGGGCTTCGGCCGCATGCGCTCGCCGGCGAAACCCATTAATGCCGGCAACAGCGTGAGCGCGATCGCGACCGCCATGGCGACGCCGACTGCCGCGAAGATGCCCATCACGCCCAGGAACGGGATGCCGGCGAGCGAGAGTCCGACGAGAGCGATGACCACCGTAAGGCCGGCGAAGACGACGGCGGACCCTGCGGTGGCGACGGAGCGGGCAGTGGACTCCTCGACGTCCATGCCACCTTCAAGCTGGTCGCGGTGGCGCGACAGGATGAACAGCGCATAGTCGATGCCGACCGCGAGGCCGAGCATGACGGCGAGCATCGGCGTCGTGGAGCTGATCGGCATCAGGCCGGTCGCGATGAGCATGAGCGTCATCGATACCGCGACGCCGAGGATCGCAGTGAGCAGCGGCATGCCGGCGGCGACGACGGAGCCGAGCGTGAAAAGCAAGACGATCATCGCCACACCGACGCCGATGAGCTCGATGATCGACATCCCGGGCATCTCCACGGAGAACGCGTCACCACCGGCCTGGACCCGCGACTGTTCGGGCAGGTTGCGTTCCATCGCGGTTGCGGCATCCGTCAGTTCAGCCCGGGTGACATCGGTGATCTGGTCCTGACCGATGTCGAGCAGGACGTTGATGATGGCGGCCGTGCGATCGTCGTTGATGAGCCCGCTGACCATGGGATCGAACGGTGAGGTCGCGGAGCCGACATAGGGCAGATCAGTGAAGACCGTCAGGTTGCGTTCGATCGACTCTTTGAGGGCCGGGTCATCGACCGTACGCCCCTCGGGCGCGATCACCAGGAAGCTCGCCCGGGTGCCCGATACCTCGGGGAACGTCTGGTTCAGCTGGGTCAACGCCTCCTGGGACTGCGCGCCCGGAATCTCGAAGGCATCGTCGAAGGACTTCATGGTCACACCGGCAAGGCCGCCGAGAATGACCAGTGCCGCGAGCCAACCAATCAGCACTCGCCGCCGGAAGCGGAAGCACCAACGGCCCAAGTCGTATAGATGGGTCGACACCCGTTCTCCTTCACGGCCAGTTGTTCCGTACGGAAATGTATCCGATACAGTTCTGTATTCAAACTTGGAACAGGGTTGGACATCCGGGCGGAAGGGGCTCCATGACCATGCAGGACGGGGTCGTGCCCGAGCAGATTTCAGGGCAGACCGAGGCCGGCGCGCCCGTGAGCGCCCGACGTCAGGAGACCCAGCGTCGGTTGATGGATGCGGCCAGCCATGTGTTCGCGGAAAAGGGCATCGAGGGTGCCAGTGTCGAGGAGATCTCGGAGTCCGCGGGGTTCACCCGGGGGGCCTTCTATTCGAATTTCGAGAGCAAGGACAACCTGTGCTTCGCGCTGCTGCGCACGGTGTTCAACCGGTTTCTGGATTCAGTACGCCACACCGTCGACCACATCATCCCTGCCGACGGCTCCACCATGGATCGCAATGACCTCATTGACACCGCTGTCGACACCTTCCTCGCAGCTCAGCCACAGGAACGCCACCTGGTGTTGTTGCTGATGGAGATGCAGCTCTATGCACTGCGGCATCCCGGGTTCGGAGCAGCCCACTCCCGGCTCATCGTCGAAAGCACCCGCATGTTCGCCGAGGTCTTCGAGACCGCTCTGGGCAGCCAAGGCCTCGAGCTGGCGCTGCCCACCGAACAGGTCGTGGACATCCTGAAGTCCGTCCACCACGGCGGTCAGGTATCCGCCCTCGCTGCTCCGGAGACGCCGACTCAGATTGCTGACCAGTTGAAGACGGTCCTGGGCGCCCTGATCCGTTAGTTGGGCAACAGGCGCAAGGCCTCGCGTACCGACAGCCCCGACAGGTCCGGGTGGGCAGCGACGAAGGCGCGTACCCATGCCGGATCAGTCTTCGAATGCTGCCGCAGGGCCCAGCCGATGCCCTTGCGGGCAAAGAAGTCGCGGTCGGCGATGCTCCCCTCGATCGCGTACGCCAGCAGGTCCACATCCGTCTCACCCTTGCGATCCAACTGGGCGATGATCGCGACCCTGCGTATCCACAGGTTCTCCTCGCGCGACCAGTCACGGAGGATCGGGGTGATCTCAACCGGCTGCGCGGCGAGCACTCGGCCGACCAGGTGCGCGGTCTCGTCGCACAGGTCCCACCACTGTCCGGTGAGCACGAAATGTCGGTACAACGCCAACGAGCGCGGATCGTCGGCGAACGCGCGGTGCTTCGGATGGCGAGCGAGGGCGAGGGCGGCGTACCGCTCCTCACGATGGCCCGCCTCATCCCACAGCGATCTGACCGCCTGCTCCCACACCTCGCGATCAGCGAACGGCCCGTGCTCGCGAACGAGCTCCCGGACCAGGCGGCGCACCTCGGGCGAGCGGACTCCGTGGAAGGGCATGGCGGATTTCATGTACCGCTGCTGTCCCGGAGCCACCTCCGGATCTGCGCGCTCCAGCAATCCGGCCCGCACCGCGGCGACGACTCCATCCGCAACGCGGAACCCGGCGTCGACGCTGTCAGTCGCCTCGCTCATCCACCCTCCTGTGGGTCCAGGCCCAGCCTCAGCTCGACCATTCGCTGCGATAGAACATCTGCGACCACCACAGCATGACCCCGACCGACACGACAATCCACCCGATGCGGCCGATCCACTGCACGATCCGGGCACCGGGCGCGCGGACCCGCTTGCTCGCGAGTTCGCCGGCGATGAGCCACACCGGGAACCACAACAGGACCGCGCGGTTGACCGACATCAGCCACTCCGAGGACGAGAACGCCGCGAGTTGTGCCGCGATCCAGACCAGCTCCGCCCACTGTCGGCGGCGCCAGAGCCAGCCGACGGCCAGCAGACCGACCGCGAAGGACACCAGTTCGAACGTGAACACCGTGTCCCAACCGGGGCGATCGTCGTACATCGGGCTCGCGATCACATCGATCGTGCGGAGAATCGAGTCGGTCGGCCCGGCCCACGCGCGGGACCAGCCCGCCTGCTGGGCGTCCGACCACGCGGTCCAGGACCCGGTCAGCCAGAACAGGTAGCCGAGGTACGCCCCCACGGCCGCGACCGGCAGGAGCAGCCAGAGGCCGCGTCGCAGCCAGGCGGCCAGTCGCTTCCCCAGGGCAGTCCCGGCCGGCATCGGCCTGGTCAGGATGAGTACGCCGAGCGCCACGACAAGGAACACTCCGGAGACCCGCACCGCACACGCCCCGGCGGCGAGCACCGCGGCTATCGCCCAACGGTCGTTCTTCGCGAAGAACCAGGCCCAGAAGGCGAGGGCGCAGAAGAGGGCTTCGGTGTACGGGACAAACCCGAACACCGCGGCCGGTGAGATCAACCACAGCGCCGCAGCCCAGGGCCCGACCCGCCGCCCGCCGAGGCGATAGAGCGCGGCCGCTGCAAACGCCGAGGCCACCGCGGAGATCACCAGACCCACGGCCGCCCCGGGCAGGCCAAGGGCCATGAACGGCGCGAGCAGCAATGGCCAGCCCGGGAAGAACGCCATCCGCTGGGCATCCTCACCGGTCGTCTGGTAGCCGTCGCGGGCGATGCCGAGGAAGTGCTGGACATCCCAGTGGCTGACCACCTGCAGGAACGAGGTCGAATAGTCAGCACGGATGATGATCACCAACGCCATCCCGATCAGCGCCAGCCGGCTGACCAGCCACGCCCACGCGACCCAGCGGGCAGCGGTCACGACGATTCGACCCGCCGTTGATCACCCTCCCCGGGCGGATGTGGTCGATAGGGCTGGGGTGGTTGACCGAAGTCCCCCGGTCCATGGGGTTGGTGTGGTGGAGGTGGCGGGCCTAGTCGATGGGGCTGCGGTGCCTGACCGAAGTCCCCCGGTCCATGGGGTTGGGCGGGCCACGAAGGAACAGGCTGATGATCGCGACGCGCAGGGATCCAGTGCATGTCCGGAGCGCCATCGAGCACGCCACCCGACGGGTCATCCACATAGCCGCGTCCGGCGGCCGTCGCGCGGACCTGGTCGAGGCGGGGCCGGAGGATGTCGCGGATGACGATGCCGACCACCCAGGCCTGCGTACCCATCCGCAGGATCGTCGCCGCCCAGAAGAGCTTGTCGGGACCGCCGTCGCCGGGACCGATGTACCCACCCAGGTGGCCCCAGATCGCCATCACATAGAGCCACTCGCCGATCGAGAAGATGACCCAGTCACGCCAGCGCGGCCGGCACAGCGCAAGGAAGGGCAGCACCCACAGCACGTACTGCGGCGAATAGACCTTGTTGGTGAGCATGAACGCCATCAGCACCAGGAAGAACACCTGCCCCAGGCGGGGACGTTGTGGGGCGAGGAGGATCAGGGCTGCGATGCCCAGGCAGAGCACCGCGAACAGACCCGTCGAGATCAGGTTCAGATTCTCCAACGGCGTGTCGTTGAGGACGAAGAGATACCAGATCGACCCGAAGTCGCCGGCGCGGTCGGAGTTGAAGCTCCAGAACGCCACCCATTCGTCCCAAGCGAGGACCATCACCGGCAGATTCGGGACGAGCCAGCCGACGACGAAGAACGCCACCGTGCGGGCGAACTCCTTCATCCGGCCCGCGCGCAAGCACAGGAAGAGCAGGGGGCCGAGGAAGAAGCCGGCGTACAGTTTCGCTGCCATCGCCAGACCCCAGAACAGCCCGGCCCACCCTGGGCGACGGCGCGCCCAGAACATCACGCCGACCGCGGTGAGCGCGAGCGGCAGCATGTCCCAGTTGATGAGGCCGGTGAGGACCACCCCCGGCGCGGCGACCAGCATCAGCGAGTCCCAGCCGCGCCCACGCGCGCTGCCGAGGTGGGCGAGGATCGTGACCAGCCAGAAGACGAACAGCACGACCATGTTGACCGAATAGAACAGGTTGGTCGCCGCCATGCGGTCGACCTCCTCGAGCCCGGGACCGACCGGGGCGCCGAGGAGCACGGTGATCAGACGGTTGAGTTCGATCAGCCAACCGGTGAGGACCGGGTATTCGAGAACGTGATAGTCCCCGGAGTCCAGATAGGGCGTGTTGCCGTCCATCAATCCACGGGTGCCGAAGAGCACCGGGATATCGGAATAGCACTGGTTCTGGAAATGATCCGGGATGACACCCAGCTCGGTCTGGCGGCAGGGGTTCTGACGCAGGATCGTGATCACCCACACGATCGTGCCGAGCAGGATCGCGACGGGCGCCGGGCTGGCGAACCAGACCGGACCGCGGGCGTGCCGACCGAAGGGACCACCCACAAAACGGGTCATCGCACGAACGAACGGCTCAACCGGTCGATCCGACACCAGGTTCCTCCTCGCACAGCGGGACCTGTGTCAGCCTAACGGGCTCCGATGACCCCGGTGCTGCTGTGCGCGGGCCGGAGTCCGAGCCTGTGGATCAACCGCCGGCGTTCTGCCCCTGTCCTTGTCCTT
>JAUNUL010000463.1 GCA_030538175.1 Propionibacteriaceae bacterium
CAGGGCGTGGATCTCGTTGTGCGCCTCGGTGAGCTCGCCCATGAGGTCGGCGATGCGGGACTTGGCGGAGTAGCGGTCGTGCTCGAGGTCCTTGCGGCGCTCGGGGTCGGTCTCGGCGGCGAGCTGGGCCTTGTCGTCGCGTTCGCGGCGGCGCAGCTTGCGCTCGTCCTCCTGGATGCGCAGGATCTCGGCCTCCATGTCGTCGACGGCCATCTGGGCGGAGCCGGCGGCGTTGCGCATGCGGGCCTGCTCACTGATGAGGCGGTCGAGCTCCTTCTGCTCGGGCGTGACGAAGGCGGAGTCACCCACCACGTCGAGGGAGCGTTCGGTGGTGGCCAGGTCGAGGAGGATGTCCTGCTGGGTGGGATCGAGTTTCATGGGTTCTATTCTCCTCGGGTGGGGTGGGCGGACAGTGTCCAGGGGTCGGTGCGGAGATCGATGATGTGGGTGTCCACGCCCGCCTGGTCCCCCACGATGCCCGCCACCTGCGTGGTCCAGGGGAACTCGCTGGCGTAGTGGGCGGAGTCGATCACCGGCGGGCCGCCGGCGCGGAGGTACTCGTCGACGGGGTGGTGGCGCAGGTCGGAGGTGACGTAGACGTCGACGCCGAGGCCGCGGACGGCGTCGAGGAAGCTGTCGCCGGAGCCGGAGCTGACGGCCACGGTCTGCACCATCGCCTCCGGGTCGCCGGCGGCGCGCACTCCCCAGGCGGTCTCGGGCAGGGCGTCGGCGACCTGCTGGGTGAACTCCCGCAGCGTCATCGGCTCGGGCAGGTGCCCGATCCGGCCGAGGCCGCAGGCCTGGTCGATCGCGGCGGTGTCGGGCAGTTCGACGATGTCGAAGGCCGGTTCCTCGTAGGGGTGGGCGTCACGCAGGGCGGTGATGAGGTCGCGACGTCGAGAAGCGGGGGCCACGAACTCCACCCGCCGCTCGGGGCCACGGTGGGTGACCCCGATCTCGCCTTCGGTGGGGTTGGCGCCGTCCTGCGGGGTGAACTGGCCGGTGCCCTCCCAGGAGAAGGCGCACTCGGCGTAGTCGCCGATGTGGCCGGCGCCGGCGTCGAAGAGCGCGGCGGTGACGGTCTCGGCAGCGTCGACGGGGACGTGCACGCCCCACTTGTCCATCGCGGCGCCGTCCTTGGGCAGGATCGGACGACCCGGGGTGATGCCCACCAGCTCAGCGAGCCGATCATTGACGCCCGGGCGGGCAGAGTCGGCGTTGGTGTGCGCGGCGAACAGCGCCACCCCGCCGCGGATGAGGGTGTGGATGACCTTGCCCTTCGGGGTGTCCGCCGCCACGGAGGTGACCCCGCGCATGAGCAGCGGGTGGTGGACGACGAGCATGTCCGCACCAATGGCCACGGCCTCCTCGGCGACGGCCTGGGTGCAGTCGAGGGCGAAGGCGACCGTGGTCACCTCCGCCGAGGGGTCGCCGCAGATCAGACCGACCGCATCCCAGCTCTCGGCCAGGTGCGGTGGGTAGGCGGTGTCCAGGATCGAGCGGATGTCGGCGACGGTCTTCATGGCGTCCCAGTGTAGATGGCAGGCTGGACACCATGAGCATTCTCCTGCTGGACGTCGACGGCACCCTCATCGATTCCTTCCCCGGCATCCGCGCCGGCTTCCTGCACACCCTGGACACGCTGGGCCACGAGCATCCCCCGGAGGAGTTCATCGCCCGGATCCCGGGCCCGCCGATGGAGGTGACGCTGCGCTCGCTGGGCATGAGCGAGGAGCAGGCGCAGGAGGGGCTGGGCATCTACCTCGACTACACCGCCGGCGGTGGGTGGGCGGACGCCACCGCCTTCCCCGGCATGCTCGACCTGGTGCGACGCTGGAAGGAGCAGGGCCACACGGTGGCCACGGCGACGTCGAAAGGCGAGAGCTTCGCGGAGAAGATCCTGGCGCGGGAGGGATTCCTCGACCACATTGACTTCCTCGGGGCCGCGCAGGAGGATGGCCCGCGGCGCTCCAAGTCGGCGGTGATCGACCACGTCCTGGCCTCCACCGGGTGGGACACCGCGACGTCCGATATCCTCATGATCGGCGACCGCTCCCACGACATCGAGGGAGCCGCCGAACACG
>JAUNUL010000019.1 GCA_030538175.1 Propionibacteriaceae bacterium
CCCACCACTGTTGCAGGAGCTCGGTCGCCCGTTCTTCCCCGAGCGGCCCGTGTTCCAGTCTGGCGTCGAGCAGGAATTTGTACGCCCGACCCACGACCGGTCCTGGCTTCACGCCGAGCAGCGACATGATCTGCTCGCCGTTGAGGTCCGGGCGGATGGCGTCCAGTTCCTCCTGGCCGGCGAGTTCGGCGATCCGGCGCTCCAGATCGTCGTACGCCCGCCGCAGTCGGGCGGCCTTGCGCTGGTTGCGGGTGGTGCAGTCGGCCCTGGTGAGGATGTGCAGGCGTTCCAGCTGGTCGCCGGCATCGCGGACATAACGGCGCACGGCCGAATCGGTCCAGCCGCGTGCATCGTCGAACAGGCCGTCGGAATAGCCGTGGAAGCGCAGGTGCAACTCGACCAGATGGGCGATGTCCTTGATCTCATCGGTGGAGAACCTCAGTGCCCGCAGCCGCTTCTTCACCATCTTCGCGCCGACGACGTCGTGGTGGTGGAACGTCACCCGATTGCCGTCGGCGTACTTCCTGGTCGGCGGCTTGCCGATGTCATGCAGCAGCGCCGCGAGGCGACCGACGAGATCGGGCGCGGACCCGCGGATCCTTTCCAGCGCGATCGACTGCTCGAGCACGGTCATCGAGTGCTCATAGACGTCTTTGTGGCGGTGGTGTTCGTCAACCTCCAGCCGCAGGGCCGGCAGCTCGGGGAGGACGCGCGCAGCGAGGCCGGTCTCCACGAGCAGATTGAGCCCGGGACGTGGGTTGTCGGTCAGCACCAGCTTGCAGAGCTCATCGCGCACCCGCTCGGCGGAGATGATGTCGATCCGCTCCGCCATGTCGATCATCGCCGCCACCACCTCGGGTGCCGGGGCGAACCGGATCTGGGGGGTCGACAGCTGCGCGGTGAAGCGCGCGGCCCGCATCATCCGCAGCGGATCGTCAGAGAACGACTGTTGCGGCGTACCCGGCGTACGCAGCACACCGCTCGCCAGGTCGCGCAGGCCGTGGTGCGGGTCGACGAACGTGCGCTCCGGCAGTCGGATCGCCATTGCGTTGACCGTGAAGTCCCGACGAACGAGGTCACCGTCGATGGTGTCGCCATAGCTCACCTCGGGCTTGCGGGAGTCCTCGCGATAGACCTCGGCGCGGAACGTGGTGATCTCGATCAGCCAGTACGCCGCCTGCTTCTCCTCGTCGCCCCCTTCGGCGTCGGTGTGCTCGGCGTTGGTTGCACCTGCGGTCGCTGCGGTCTCGGTCGGGGACTGGGGTACGCGGGCACCGATCGTGCCGAAGGCCTTGCCGATGTCCCACACCGCGGCCCCCGGGACGCCCCGGGTGAACTCGCGCAGCAGGTCCTCGATGTCGTCGGGGCGCGCGGAGGTGGTGAAGTCGAGATCGTTGCCGAGGCGGCCCATGAGGGCATCACGCACCGAGCCGCCGACGAGATAGAGCTCGTGGCCGGCCGTCGCGAACAGGTCGCCCAGGCGGTCGACAACCGGTGCGATCCGCAGCAGTTCGGCCACCGCATTGGCTTGGGCGTCGCTCAAGGAATGGGAAGGGGTCTTCGGCACGGCAGCTGAGTCTAGATGGCTGCGCGCCTGCAACGAACTTCTTTCCCGTCATCTGCTGCCCCGCCCGTGGTGTGGGCACGGTGGCGAAGAGCATGGGTCACTGTGCCGGCCCGCAGGTGAACGAGCCTGTCCTGACGGGGTCGCCGACTACGATGAGCGGGTGAGCAGACTGGGCCGGGACGCGTGGCCGGGGGGCCCGGCGCGACCGGCCACCGGCGCCGTTGGGACCCGCTTTGTCCTCGTGCTGCTTGCTTTCGTGTTGATCGTCGCGGGCTCGATCGGCTCACCTCGAGAGGCGTCCGCGGCCCTCGACCCCGATCCGGTCACGTTGCAGCTGGACGTGGTCGATCCGGCCCTGCCGGCACGATCGGACACCGTGACGTTGCGGGGCACGGTCCGCAACGTGTCCGCAGAGCCCATTGATGAGGCCCAAGTGGTCCTGTGGCGCCGCCGCACACCCCTGACCACGCCCGCCGAGCTGCGCGATCTCGCCGGGTCGGCGACCAACGAGGTGACCGGTCAGCAGATGTGGCTCGAGGGGGCATATGCCGAGCTGCCAGCGGAGCAGCCCTGGGCCCCCGGTGAGACACGGCCGTTCGAGATCACCACGCCGGTCGAGGCGTTCGGGTTCCCGGCGACTCCAGGGGCGTATCTGATCGGAGCACAGGTCGTCGGCCGCCATGGCGGGCGCACCCTGTCGACCCTCGGACAGGGCCGTGCGCTGCTCCCGTTGGGGGCCCAGGAACCCGCCGGCACCCCGGGCACCAACGCGATCGTCAGTGCTGTGCTGCTGTCGAGCACCCCGTCGATGGTTCGTCCCGGCTTGTTCACCGATGACCATCTGGCCCAGGAGGTCGGTCCCGATGGCCGGCTGACCGCGCTGCTCGCCGCTGCGGAGCGTGAGCACATGTCCTGGTTGATCGATCCGTCGCTGTTGGACGAGTTGACCGCGATGGCCGCGGGTTATCGGGTGCGGGTCGGCGACGCGGAGGAACCGGGTGGCGGCGCGGAGGCGGCTGGGCAGTGGCTGGCGGCGTACGCCCGGCTTGATCGTGCCCGCGGCTATCAGGTGCCGTACGCCATCCCCGACCTCACGATGCTCCAGCGGGCGGATCTCGGCGACGTGACGCGCCGCGCCCAGGCCGCAGCACGAGGGGTCGAGGGGACCGTGGGGCTGCCGCTGGTGGCCTATGCGGCGCGGGGCGCGCTGAGCAACGAGGCGATCGGTCTCGCCGACGGGCTCGAGCCGGTGGCGATCCTGGCCGCGACGACGGATGCCAACGGGGGCCTCGTAGCCCCGATCGGGCACACCCCCATCATCAACTTTGCACCGACCGAGACCCCTGGCCTGCTGGAGTCACCGGTGCAGGCCCGCCAACGCATGCTGGCCGAGAGTCTGCTGACCGCCCAGACCGAGTCAGGCTCGACCACCGTGCGTCTGCTCACCACCAGCGCCGCCGCGGCGGCGGATGACATGGCACAAGCCCCCTGGTTGTCCCGCAGTTCGCTGCCCGACCTGCTGACCCGCGAGCCCCTGTCGTGGAGCGCGCAATTGCCGTACGACGAGACCGAGCGCGCCGCGGAGCTGTCGGAGACGAACGTCCTGCGGTTGCGGGAGGTTGTGCAGGACTATGGCGCGGTCAGCGACATGGTCGTGGATGAAGTGTACGCGGCGTGGCTCGATGCGAGCACCGCGCGCACGGCCAGCAGCTGGTGGCGGGGCGATCCCGAGGGCTTCACCCGGTTTGCCGAACCCCACGTAGCCGCGGCGAATGAGCTGTGGCAGGGGCAGGCGGTCGAGTTGACCGCCCAGCGCTCGGTGATCATGTCCGGGCAGTCCGGCTCGTTCCCGATGACGGTCACCAACAAGCTCGATCACCCTGTCCGGGTCATCCTGACGTTCGAGTCCTTTCAGCCCCAACGCCTGTCGATCCCGGCCATGTCGGACGTCATCGTGCCTGCCCGACAGGGTGTCACGGTCAACGTGCAGCCCGCGGCCGTCGGCAACGGACCGGTGCGAGTGTCCGCACAGGTCACCGCTCCGGGCGGGCGCCCGGTGAGCAAGCGGGTGTGGCTGACGGTCGAGGCGACGAACTTCGGCCGGGTGGGCTGGATCATCGTGGTCGCCTCCGGTGTGGTGCTCATCGCAACCACCGCCCTGCGCATCCGCCAGGTGCGCCGCGAACGCATGGCGGCCCGTCGGGCAGCACCCGATGTGCATCAAACGCCCCCAGTGGTCAAGATTGATCGGCCACCCCTTGACACCAGCAAAGCCGGCAGCAGCATCGATAGGGACAACGCGCCGGACGGAGGAGAACCACGGTGAACGACAGCCCTCGGGCGGGGACACCCGACGTCGACCTCGAACCGACCGCATCCGATCGCGACGTGGATGCACCCGCAGACGATCAGCTCGGCGAGGAACGCAGCGCCGATCCCGGCACCGATGCAGCCAGGCAGGACCATGCCGCAGAGCTCACCCGCGACCGCTCCTCACTCGACAACGCTCGGGAGCACACACGGGACCTCGCCGCACTCGACCACGCAGCCGAGGCACCTGAGCCGGATCCGGACCAGGACGAGTCCACCGACCCGAACGAGGACGCAGCCGAGTCGACTGACCCGGTGACGCACGCGACGCGCAAGCCCTCGCCGGTGCCGAGCGTGACGCCCACCGACCCCGGCGGCGTGACCAAGCGGCTGTTGCGCGCTCTGGCGGTCATGGGTTCCGGCACCATGGTGTCCCGCATCCTGGGGCTGGTCCGGGTGGCGCTGGTGGCGTACGTCATCGGCAACGGCACCGCCCAGGCCGACATCTATGCGGTCGCGATCACGATCCCGACGGCCCTCTATATCCTCTTCGCCGGCGGCGCGTTGAACAGCGTTCTGGTGCCCCAGCTCACCCGCGCTGCCAAGCACGATGACGACGGCGGCGAGGCGTACACGAACCGAATCACGACAGCCTTCCTGCTGATCCTGGCCATCGTCGCCACCATCGCGACCCTCGCGGCCCCGCTCATCACACAGATCTATTCATCGGATCGCTGGCGAAGTCCCGAGCTGGCCGACCACTATCAGGCGATGGTGTTCCTGACGATGGTCACCATGCCGGAGGTGTTCTTCTATGGCGCCTTCGTCGTCCTCGGCCAGATCCTGAACGCCCGCGACCGCTTCGGCCCGATGATGTGGGCCCCTGTCGCGAGCAACATCATCCAGGTCCTGTCGATGGTGGTCTTCCTCGGCGCCTGGGGCAAGACGGACGGCCACGCCGCATTCAGCTCTGCCCAGATCTGGGTGCTGGGCGGTGGCTATCTGCTCGGGGCGATCGTCCAGGCCGCCGTGATGGTGGTGTTCCTGCGGCGGGTGGGATACCGGTTCCGACCGCGGTTCGACCTCAAGGGCACCGGTCTCGGCAAGACCTTCAAGCTCGCCGGCTGGGCGGTCGCGTTCGTCCTGGTCAACCAGGTCGCGCTCGCGGTCGTCAGCCGCCTCGCCACCTCCGCGACCGCGGGCGGCAGCGGGGCCGGCCTGACGGTCTATAACAACGCCTATCTCGTGTTCCTCCTGCCGCACTCGTTGATCACGGTGTCCCTGGCGACGGCGATGGTGACCTCCGCGTCCCGCTTGGCCGCAGCCGGGGACAAGGCCGGGACGGCAGCCGAGGTGATGCGGACCATGCGCCTGGTCGCAGCGGCTCTGGTGCCAGCGGCGATCCTGCTCATCGCCCTCGCCCACCCGATCGCCCGCCTGCTCTTCGGAAACGGCACCGGCGCCAAGGACGCCCCGCTGATCGGCTGGACGATCATGGCGCTCGCCGCAGGCCTGGTGCCGTTCACGCTGCAGCACGTCTGCTTGCGGACGTACTATGCCCTCGAACGCAACCGCGACACGTTCTTCATCCAGGTGCTCATCGCCGCCGTCCAGATCGGTCTCTCGCTGGCCCTGGTGCTGTCCTTCGACAACCCGGCGACGGTGGCGCCCATGCTCGGCCTCGCCCTGTCTGCAGCGTATGTGGTGGGCCTGTTCGTCTCGTTCAACTATCTGCGGAAATCCCTGCCCCATCTGCGTGGCCAGGATGTCATCCAGCACGTCGCCCGGGTCGCGCTCGCCGTCCTGCCCGGTGCCGCGCTCGCCTGGTTGATCACGGATCGGATCGGCGATGGGCTGCTGCTGACGTTGGTCGGGCTGGCCATCGGCGGAATCGTCACGACCATCGCCTACCTCGGTTTGGCCCAGGTCCTGCGGATCACCGAGATCACCCAGATCGTGTCCCGGTTGCGCAACCGGGGCAAGGTCGCAGCCGTCACCGCGGATCCGGGCGTACGCCAGCCGGCCGGGGCCGCCGGTGGCGTACCTCGGCTGAATCGGACCAAGGCGGGCGTACGCAACGAGACCGGTGAAGAGGATCAGGACGCGAGCTCGGTGGACCCCGACCGGACACACGCGATGGCTACCGACCCCACGGCGCAGGACCCCGCAACCGATCCCGCTGTCGACCACGAGGCGGATCTGGTCACCCGCGTCCACGCGACGCTGGACAAACCGCAGAGCGAGGTCGTGGCGGCCGTGGATCCGAAGCCGGTTGCCCCGGCAGGGGATGATGGCCCCGGAGGCGATGTGGACGACGAGGACGAGCACGACACGGCCGAGGAGGTGCACCCCATCCAGGTGCGGTCCGGCCGCGTGCTGGGTGGGCGCTATCAACTCGACGAGATGCTGGTGCGCCGCGCGGAAACGCAGACGTGGAAGGCGACCGACCGGGTGCTGTCCCGGGCTGTGTTGATCCACCTGCTGCCGGCGGGTCAGGACGATATCCAGTTGTTGGCCGCGGCCCGTCGGGCAGCGGTAGCGACGGATTCCCGCTTCCTGCGGGTGCTCGATGCCCAGTCCGGGGACGACGCGACCTATCTGGCGGACGCCGATCCGGATCCGGAGACCGATGGTCCGGTGGGACCGTACATCGTGTGTGAGTACGCCCCCGGGCTCTCCCTGGAACGTCTGCTGACCGCAGGACCACTGAGCGCCCTCGAGGCGGCCTGGGTGGTCCGTGAGGTCGCCGATGGACTCGCCGGCATGCACGACCAGGGCCTCTTCCACGAACGCATCAACCCGGACACGATCGTGATCACCGCCACGGGCAACGTCAAGATCGTCGGGTTCCTGCTGGAGAGCGAGCTGGCGCCACTGCGCCACCACCCGCTCATCCCCAGCGCGGATCCTGAACGGGTCGATGTCGCCGACCTCGGGCGGCTGCTCTATTGCACGCTCGTGTCCCGCTGGCCCGGTGGCGAGGCCCATGGCATGGCGGCGGCACCGGTGGACAGCGATGGTCAGCTGCTGACGCCACGCCAGGTCCGGGCCGGGGTCTCCCCCGCCCTCGACACCATCTGTGACCGGATCCTGTCGCCCGTGCCCCGTCAGCGGGAGGAGCCACTGCGGACCGCGCACGAAGTGGTCCGGGCGTTGACCCACGTGCTCGGCACCGCCAATGCGGCCCAGGATCTGGAACGGCGACTGCGCTACCCCATCCCGGTCGTCCGGATGGACAACGAACCTGCCCTGTCGGACGGGCGCCACGTGGACGCTATCGACACGGCCGCCGGCCTGCCGCTGGCCCCGCTGGCCGACCCGGATGCCCCGACCGGGCGCCTGCCCGTTGTGTCGGTCGATGATCCGACTGATGAGTACGCCCCGGTCACCGTGGCCAACGAGACCAGTTATCCCGAACTGGACCAGGTTCCCGGTGACCCGCCACGGCGGTGGATCGGCTGGCTGGTCGTGCTCACCCTCATCGTCCTGCTCGGCAGCTTGATCGCCGTCGGCATGCGGATGTTCCCCGCTGGTGGGGGCGAACCCCAGGCACTACCGATCAGTGGAGCGATCGACTTCGACCCCGAGGGAGAGGGGCAGACCCCCCGCTCGGAGAACACCGAACAGGTCCCGCTCGCCCATGACGGCAATCCGGCCACGGCCTGGACGACGGTGGCGTACCGCAACGCGGACATGGACAAGACCGGCGGCGTCGGGGTGATCTTCGACCTGGGTGAAGTACGCAAGATCAAACAGGCCGAGCTGCTGCTCGTCGGCTCCGGGGCCGGCGTCGAACTGCGGGTGCCCGCCCACTCGATGAACAACCTCACTTTGGAGACGATCAAGCAACAGAAGAGCGTCGGCGACTGGAATCAGGTCGCTGAACGGCTCGCCGGCACGACCGGTGCTGGTGGAACCGGCGGGGATGGTGTCGCACCCGAACAGTCCGACCGCGAGCGGGTCACCCTCACCCCGGAGAAGACCATGAGCACCCGCTTCGTGCTGGTCCTGTTCAACGAATTGCCACCGTCGGGCGCCACCTTCACCGGGGGCATCGCCGAAGCAGTGTTCTGGGGGTGACAGGTGGCGTACGGTGAGACCAGCCAAGCCAAGCCTGACCACGCTCGTCGATCAGCAGACCGCGACCGGGCAGCTGATCGTGACCGGGCGAGGGACTCGGCACCCGTGACAGGATCGACCGCGACATGAAGGGACTCGAGGTGATCGAAGAGCGCTCCGACAGCGACCTGTTGAGCGACCACGTCGCCGGCGACCCACACGCGTTCGAAGTCCTCGTGACCCGCCACTCGAACCGCCTGTGGGCGGTGGCCCTGCGCACGATGCGCAACCCCGAGGAGGCGGCCGACGCGCTGCAAGATGCGTATATCTCGGCGTTCCGCCGCGCCGACACCTTCCGTGGTGACGCCGCGGTCACCACCTGGCTGCACCGCATCGTGGTCAACGCGTGCCTGGATCGGATTCGCCGCAACAAAGTACGCCGAGCCGAGCCACTGCCGGACAACCCCGATCGGGCCATCGAGCTCGGCATCATCCCCGACAGCGACGACCTCGAGGTCAAGGAACGCCGGGCGGATGTGGCGAATGCCTTGGCCCAGATCAACGCCGACCAACGGGCGGCGCTCGTGTTGGTCGATATGGAGGGCTATTCGGTCGAGGAGGCCGCCCAGATCCTGGGTTGTGCCATCGGCACGATCAAGAGCAGATGTTCCCGCGGCAGAGCCAAACTCGTGCCCCTGCTGGCGCACCTGCGAGAAACTCGCGGGACGGAGGCAACGGCTCGATGATGCTGGGAACCAACCGAGCCACCCCGGTCGTCCAAAGCCTGTCACCCCGCCGCCATGGTGCCCACGAGGTGACAGTCAGGCGCGTGAATTCGAGACAATTCAGCGACGCAATGCCTCCACCGAATGTGAGGAATCCGTGACAGATCGAGCGCGCGAACACAGCTCAGCAGAACACGTGACCCTCGACCTCCTCGCGGACGCCGACGAAGAGCTGTTGACCGCGGTCGAACAGGCACGGGTCGACGCCCATCTTCGCGATTGCGCGGAGTGTCGGGAGCTGGCCCAGGAACTGACCGACGCGACTGCCGCAGTCCGGGAGCTGTCGGCGCCAGCCATGCCCGCAGACGTGTTGGAACGACTCACCAACGCCGTCCGGGCGGAGTCCGAACGGCGGGCCACCGGCATCGCCGCCGCTGAGGAAGAGGCCGGCATCGCCGATGCGTCGAAGCGCACCGACATCGGCAGCTTCCGCCAGAACCCACTGATGGGCAAGACCCTGTCGCCCGAGCAGGCGCATCTGGTCGGCCGCACCTGGCCCACTGGATCACAGGGCTAGTTTCTTTATGTCGTCGCCCGTCAAGAAAACGCCGGTGTCCCCTCGGGGCACCGGCGTGTTGCTGGCGATCGGTGGTGTGGTGATGTCATTCATCCTCATCGCCGGGCTGACACTGGTGGTCCTCTTGCGGAGCCCTGTTGGGACGAGCCTGCGTACCGGTGGTGACGTCACCGCAACGACGCCAGCCACGGCCGATCCCACGGCGGCGGCGGAGCCACCTTCTACTGAGCCCGGTCGACGACGCCCCGGGCACCCCACCGGCAGCCCTACCCCGGCACTGGGCAGCCTGGCCGAGGCCGAAGGGCTGGCCGAGAACGTCCTGACGACCGTGCGGCTGTCCGACACGTCCTGTCCTGATTTCCGGCTCAAGCGTGAGCCTGTCGACGAAGCTGAACTGCACGCCTATCTCGAAGCCCAGGTCGACTGCCTGATGGCCGTGACCCAGCAACCGTTCGAGGATGCGGGGGTCTCCATCGCCCGACCCGTCATCGCACCGGAATCCGAGCGGGATCAGTCGATCTGCGAGATCGAGGCCGATGAGCCGGAAGACTGGGCCGGGCTCTATTGCGGTGCCAACTCCACGATCTATTACCGCACCGAGTGGCGGCCGGAGAACCCACTGCACTATGCCGAGGTCATCGCCCACGAGTTCGCCCACCACCTGCAGTACGAATCGGGTGTCCTGTCCCAGGTGGGTCGAGCACAGCTTGCGACCCGGACGGAACCGAACGGCGGGGCGAAAGAGCAGGAACTGTCCCGGCGCGTGGAGCTGCAGGCCGAGTGTCTCACGGGTGCGGCGGTCGGACCCCACGGGCCGTTCGCGGTGCAGCCCGATGAGCTGGCGGAATTGCTGACCACCCGGACATCCGTGCCCCCGGAATGGGCCGCCACGCACGGGACCGGTCAGGCTCAAACCCGTTGGTTCAAGGCGGGCGCAGGAGCGACCGGGCCGGAGCGGCTCGCGACGTGCAACACGTTCGCCGCACCGGCCGAGCTCGTCGACTGAGGGTCCATGCGCCCGCCACGCCCGCTAAGACCGTCGACGTCCGCCGGACGATGACGGTGCGTTCCCCGAGTGGCTTGGCGCAGAGGCGCTGGCTTCCGCAGCGATGTCCGCCCGAACCCACCCCGATGTCCATCGACCGGTGCGTTGCCTGGCACCGCTAAGGCTCGAAGGTCGGCTCAGAACCAGAGGGTCCGAAGGCCGGCTCAGAACCAGGGGCCGATGTCGGGGAGTGTCCCCTGACCGAGCACTTTGACCTTGCCCCCGGGGCGACCACCGAGCCAGGCGACCACATCGCTGGCACGGCCCATCACCCGCATCGCGTCACCGGGCCCCTCCAACCGCCAGCCCTCACCGGTGTCCTGGGAGAGGATCTCCAGGGTCTGCGGTGTCTCATGCCCGCGCTCGCTAATGATCTGCGAGATGAACGCCCCGAGAAACTCCACGGGCAGTCGACCGAGGGTGACCACCTCGCTGGTGTCACGGTCACCGTCTTCGGGGCCGGGGGTGCTGAGATCGGTCGCGTGGATCAACAATTCGCTCGCTACCTGGAACAGAACCTCGGCGGCCACGTGTTCCTGGCCATCGAAGTCGACCGGATCTGCCCAGTCACCGCGGTTCGGACGGAGCGCGAGGGCTGCGTTCAGTTCCTTCGCGACCAGGCGATAGGCCTCCCGGAGCTCGGGGCCGGTGTCCGGTGCTTCGGTCACGGCAGCCTCGTCGGGTGTCGAACCCGGATCGTCGGTGCCCGGATTGAGCGCTGTGGCGGCGTCGGCCACGAGCTCGATCACGTGCCAGGCGAGCTCCGCACGAGTGAAGCCGCCCAGCGATGACGGCAGCGGGAACTGGTCATCGTCGAGAGCAGCGAGCACTTTCGCGAAGGTGTCGGCGCCCAGTCGCGCCCAGTGCAGGGAATCAGCCAGATCAGGCATCCAGGACCTCCTCGTTGACGGCCCGATTGTGGCATCGACCGAGATGTTCTATCTCAGTGACCACCTCAGCACCGGCGGACAGATAGCGCGGGGGTTTGCGCGCGTGGCCGACGCCGCCCGAGGTGCCGGAGGCGATGACGTCGCCGGGCTTGAGGGTGAGGATCGTCGAGATGTACTGCACCAACGCAACCGGATCGAACACCAGGTCGCGGGTGTTGTCGGCCTGCATGACCTCCCCGTCGACGAGGCAGCGCACGTCGAGGGTGGGGCGTACTCCCCCCGGCAGCTCATCGGGGGTGACGAGCCAGGGCCCGAACGGCGCCGACCGCTCCCACGTCTTGCCCTGGTCCCACATGAGCGTGCGGTTCTGCCAATCGCGCATGGAGATGTCGTTGAGCACCGCGAACCCGGCGATCGCAGCCTCGGCTTGGGCAGGGGTGGCGCGGCGTACGGGACGGCCGACGATGATCGCCAACTCACACTCCCAGTCGACCTTGTCCGATTCCGGCGGAAGCTGGATATCGTCACGGGCACCAATCAGGGCTTCGGGGTACTTCGTGAACAACGTCGGGTATTCCGGCGCCTCACGCCCCATCTCGAGAATGTGGTTGAGGTAGTTCTGACCGACACACACGATCTTTCCCGGCCAGGTGACGACCGGCGCATAGTCGGCGTTGGCCAGGCCGATGCGAGGTCCGTCCTCGGTGGCCGCCGCGGCGAAACGGTCCGGGTCGGCCAGGAGCGCATCAACGTTCGGCGCGTCGAGCACCACCGCCTCGTCGTCCTCGATCCGAATCGCCGTGGTGGCGCCTTCGTGGCGCAGGGTTGCGAGCTTCATAGGTCCTCCTCCGAACGCCGTCGATCCTAGGGCCTCGCATGGAGAGCACCGGCCCAGAACATCAGATCGCCACCAAGCGAACATCCGCTCTGGCCGACGAGCTGATGGCGCCCAGGTGTCACGCTTCGCTCGCCCGTCCAACCAGCCCAGCGTCAGCGTCCGGGGACCCGGTCAAATGTCGCATCACATTGCGATTGTTGCCGCCACTTCGTCCATGGACCCCCGTTTTAGTGCGGTGTTTTACCACGGCCCGAACAAAGAAGCGGGCCCCCCCGGGTAGGGCCGGGCCGCCTTTCTGTCTATCGCCGGCTGATCAGAGCCAGGTGCCACCCGAATGGTCGTTTGGCTCTTCTTCATCGGCCTTGAACGAGTGGATCCAATCCAGGTGCCGGTCCCAGGCGTCGGCTGACGCCAGCCGGGCATTCCGCTCATCTGCCCGGGGGCCATCGGGCAGGTGTAGAACATCAGCATTGGTGATCGAGGCGAACTGAATCTTCCGTGTCCGCCCGCGACGGAGCCGCTCGAACTCCGCTCGCGCCGCGTCCAGATCAGTGTTCGACCCGAGCTGGTCTGCCAGCACGATCGCGTCCTCGATCGACGTATTCGCACCCTGACCGTGGTGCGGCACCAGCGCATGGGCCGCGTCACCGATCAGCGTGATCCGACCCTTCGACCAGCGGCCCAACGGCGGCCGATGGAACAGCGCCCACCGCTCACCACACGACACCGCCGAGATCATTTCCACGATCGCCGGGTGCTTGTCGTGCCAGCGCGACAGCTTCTCCTCGTCGTTCGACGGCGCGATCCACCCCTTCTCCTCCCACGGCAGACCGTTGCGCTCGACCAGGAAGAAGTTGTGGTCGCCATTCGCACCGATCGGATAATGCAGGCAATGCTGACCCGGCATCATCCAGAACTGGATCGCCTCCGGATCAGGCATCGACGGCATCTTGTCCGGCGTCACCACCCCGCGGAAGGCATACGCCCCCGAATAGTAAGCATCGTCATAACCCAGCAGGAGTCGGCGTACGGTCGAACGGGCACCATCGGCACCGATCACCAGGTCCGCGGTCGCGCTCGACCCGTCGGCGAACTTGAGCACCGCCTCGTTGCCGGAGTCGTCGATCTCGACCAGCCGCTTGCTCAGCTCGATCTTGTCCATGCCCACGGCCTGCGACAGCACGACCTGCAGGTCGGCACGGTGGATGCCGACATACGGCGCGCCATAGCGACCCTTGTAGTCGAACCGCATTTCGGCGATCTTGTCGCCGTCGCGGGCGTCGCGATAGATGAGGGCCTGCACCTCGTACCAGACCTTCGCGATCGCCTCGCCGAGCCCGAGCCGGCCGGTATAGAACCGTGTCGCATTCGCTGAGAGGGCAACCGCCGCACCCACTTCGCGGAGCTCGTCGGCCTGCTCATAGATGGTGGCGTCCAGGCCCTTCTGCCGCAGCGCCAGGGCCAACGTGAGCCCACCGATGCCGCCGCCGACGATCGCGATCCGCAGATCCTTCATTCCTCAGGTCCTCCCCGTTGAGTGGATGCTCTTCAAGCTTGGCACCAGCCTAGGAGTCGGCATTGTGTCGCGTCGTGGGGCATTCTTCAGGAATTTTGCACTGACAGATCCGACACTTTGTCGGAATATGGGTCATGCCTGGCCATCAAGCCTGCGAGTTCTGCGATCCGGAGGCCCGTATGCAGTTCCCGACGGACGAGCCCATCGGCGAGATCGACCGCGGCGACAGCGCGGATGCGGTCGAGGCGGTAGTACAGCGTCGATCGGTGAATATGCAGGGCCCGTGCGGTCGCGGCTGCGTCGCCGCCGTGGGCGAGGTACGCCGACAGGGTGTCCAAGACGTCCGGTCCCAATCCAGCGGTGAGCAGCCGGTGTACCGGATCTGGCAGGTCGGCCAACGTCAGGTCCGCCAATGGCAGGCGGATCAGCAGCCGATCCAGCCCGAGATCGGTCCAGGTCAGCACCGGCTCGGGTGCCGCGGTCGCGCAGCCAACCCGCCACGCATCCCGGGCCCGAGCGAACGACTCGCCGACTGCCATCAGGTCCGGCACGAGTGGGCCCAGCCCGGCACGGACGCCCGCGTATTCACCAAGAATCCGGACCAAACGCTCTGCCACGACCGGCCGCGGGAAGACGAGGATCCCCAACCCGTCGCCGAGGGCTGCGCCGGCAACAGAAGCGGTCGACGTCCGGCCCACAAAATCGATGATCGCCTCGACCGCGATCCGGGCCGTCGCGTCCGCCTGCGCCGGATCAAACCTGGGATCCCGAGGGTCCGGCCCGACCGCGACCGCCGAATACTGCCGCGACCCTCCCAACAGGCCCTCGTCGACCAAGGCCGAGGCAGCTGCCCGGCGCCGTTCCGGATCACTTGCCAGCACACCCTCCAGCAGGGCACGGACCCGGTTGCGGTCGCGCTCGGCGTACAAGGTCCGCAGCGACAGCAACAAACCCAACTCACCGGCATGCTCGGCCACATGGCCCGCAACCGGCCGCGGCAGCGCCGCTTCTTCCGGCTCGAGCGCCAGCAGCAGGAAGCCGACCCGATGCCGGTGGTCCCGCAGCGGCGTGAACACGACCGGCCCGATCCCCGGAATGTCCTGCGTGATCGGGCCCGCGCCGCCTGGCGGCACCTGCCAGGAATCGCTGTGGGCCAGCACGACCGACAGGCGCGCGCGATCGAGGTCGGCTTCGTGAATCGAGTACGCCACCACCCGGAGCCGCTCATCGGTGACCACCAGACGGCGGTCGATCAGCTCCGACAAATCCTGGAGCGCATCGTGCAGATCAGCTATGGGCGCCACGGGGGCAGCGTAATCCGCATGACGCTTGCGGGTCAGGCCTGGGCGGTGCCGCCGTAGTAGCCGTAGGGATAACTGCTGCCACACGCCGAACCAGACACTCCATAGGCGACACCGAATCCGATGCTGGAATAAGCCGGATTCTCAAGATTGATGCGGTGACCGCTGGCACCCACCGCTGCGTACTCACCGGTTCCGTGGTACATCCGCTGTGCCTTGTCCGGGTCGGTCGCCCGCAACGCCATGTAGTCGGTGTAGGAGTACGGCTCCCCGAGCCACCCATTGGTGAGGGATGCGCCAACCGACACTGGCGAGCCAGTCACCGGGGCCGAGTTGCACGTCGCAGACAGGTTCTCTGCCCGCACCCCCGTGGGCAACGGACTCTGGTGGGCCAAGCCGCTGCCCGCAGCGGCCAAGCCCTCGACCCACGTGGTGATCTGAGTATCGAGGGCAGGGTCGTGGGTCATGGGTGCGACGCCGATGGCAATGCGACGATCGTTGATCAACCGCAACATCTCCGCGGCGGCCGCGGTGCGGTCAGTGCCGATATTGACCGGGATCTGCGCGGCGTCAGTCTGGCCCTTCGCGTCCGTCACAGTCACGGCCATCTGCGTCTGGCCGGCCGCCGTCGGCGTGCCCGCCACCAGGCCGTCGGACGTCACCGCCAAGCCGGGTGCTGTGGCACCAGCCCAGCTATAGGGAGTCGTGCCTGCATCGGCCACCAATGTCTGGACGTAGCTCTCGCCGATATAGCCGACCGGCAACGACGTGGTCATGATCGTGGGGACCGGTGAAGCTGCCATCGCGGGCGCCGCCACCGCCAGGCTGACGGCGGGCACCGACCAGGCCGCCCCCTTGAGCACGGTGCGACGCTTCAGGGGATGGGCAAATGTTGGTCCGGTCACGACGACCCTTTCCAGAAGGTGAAGAAATCCTCGGCCACTATCGCAGAGTGGTCCTCTGGCCATGAATTCCTGTTCGCACAGTGGCTCACAGGTCTGAAGGGCTCTCAGAAGGGACAGGAATCGTCCGAATCTGCACGGACAGCAGGGCGGATTGGATAATGCCGACGGCCTGTCTGTGGGTGCAGATTGGGACAGTGCTACCTGATGGTGACGCGCAACAGCTGGTCGTCACAGCGGGTGCCTGCGATGCTGGACCCGGCCGGCCCGCCTGAGCTCAGCTGCGACGCACTCGAACGACCGTCGTCCCCTCGGTCTGCGGGTGCGCGCGCACCTCAAGGATCTGGGCCTGCAGGCGGTTCTTCGTGAGGTACGCCGACACCGCAGACAGTTCTTCCTCGGCGCTGGAACCCTTGAGCGCCAAGATTTCGCCACGCTGCCCGAGCAGACCGGTCACCCAGGGCAGCAGTTTCTCCAACCGCGCGACGGCACGACAGGTCACGACGTCGAACTCCCCGTCGTAGTCCTCGGCTCGCCCTCTTTCCACACCGACCCGCTCACTTATCCCCAAGTTGTCCACAACCTGGGAAAGAAAGTTGTAGCGACGCAGGAGCGGCTCCAACAGAGTCACCCCAAGGTCGGGACGCAGGATCGCCAGGGGTATCCCCGGCAATCCCGCACCGGAACCGACATCGATGACGTCCGACCCTTCACCGATCAGATCGGCGAGCGCTACGGAGTTGAGCACGTGCCGTTCCCACAACCGGTCGACCTCGCGGGGGCCGATCAGTCCCCATTCGATGCCTTGGGTCGCGAGCAGATCGTGGTATTGCTCCGCGAGCTCGAACCGGTCACCGAAGACCTCCCGAGCGATCGTCACCGGTTCCATGTCAGGCCGGCATCACGACCACACGACGGTTGGGCTCCTCACCGTCGGACTCGCTGGTGAGCCCGGCGGCGGCAACCACGTCGTGCACGATCTTGCGCTCGAACGGATTCATCGGGGTGAGGCGCACGGATTCACCGGAGGCCTTGGCTTCTTCCACAGCATCCGATGCCAGGTCGGTCAACTCGCGGCGGCGCTTCTCACGGTGTCCGGCGATGTCGAGCATCAGTCGGCTCCGCTTGCCGGTTTCGGTCATGACCGCGAGACGGCACAGGTCCTGGAGTGCCTCGAGGACCTCACCGTCCTTGCCGACCAGAATGTCGGCGTCGGTCACGATGGAAACGTGCGCACGGCCGCCCTCGGAATAGGTGTCGATATCACCGTCGAGATCGGCGATATCAAGGAGTTCCTCCAGATAGTCCGCCGCGATATCGCCCTCTTCATCGAGAGCAGCGAGCTTCGACGAACGGCCCGAGGGGCGGGCCTCTTCGCCGTCCTCGTCCTCGTCGTCATCCCCGTCGG
>JAUNUL010000464.1 GCA_030538175.1 Propionibacteriaceae bacterium
TCGTCCGTGGGCAGGGGTTGCAGGGCCCGTTCGACCAGCGTCATCGTGTGTTCGAAGACATCATCCGGCATGGGCGCCACGTCGGCCTCGGCGGAATCCCACAACAGCCACCGCAGGCCGATGAGTTCGCCGATGCCCATCAGCGCCCACGCGGTCACGTCGGGGTCCACATCGCCGATCTCACCACGGGCCGCAGCGGTGCGCAGGGCATCTGAATAGGGCCGGATGATCTGTTCGTAGTGCAGTTTCATCGCCTTGGGGGACACGAACTCGGCTTGTCGGATGACGCGATAGAGCCCGGGGTGTTGGGCGGTGAAGTCGAAGAACGCCCGGAACCCGGCTCGTTCGGCTGCGAGGCGATCCTCGGCCTGGCTGCTGGCTTCGCTCATGGCACGGCGTACCCGCCGGTTCAGGTGCTCGACCAGTTCTTCGAAGATCTGCAGCTTGCTTTCGAAATAGAGATAGAACGTGCCCATCGCGACGCCGGCGAGCTCGGTGATCTTCACGATCGAGGCATCGTGGTAGCCGAGATCGGCGAAGACCTGTTCGGCTGCCGCCAGCAGTCGCTCTTTGGTGGCCGTGCCGCGGGCCGTACGCGGGGTGAGGCTCATGCCTCGTCCACGGCAGGGTCCGGGGCGGTCTCCTCCTTCGCCCCGACGCCCGGGGCTTTGCCCTTCTCGCCGCGGAGGGTGAAGCGGCGTACTTTGTTGAGAGCGTTGAACGGCAGGGCGTCAACGAACTCGATGGTCTTGGGCACCTTGAACCGGGCCAGTCGTTCGCTGCAGTGCGTGCGCAGTGCCTCCTCGTCGACGCTGCTGTCCTCCCGTCGCACCACGAAGGCCTTGCCGACCTCGCCCCAGCGCTCGTCGTGCACCCCGACCACAGCAACATGCTGGACCGCGTCATGGAGACGCAGGACCTCCTCCACCTCGGTCGGGGAGACGTTCTCACCGCCGGATTTGAACATGTCCTTGATGCGATCGACGATGAAATAGAAACCGTCGGCGTCCCGATGGACCATGTCACCGGTGAGCAGCCACTTCCCGTGCATCGTGGCGGCCGTTGCCTGTGGGTCGCCGAGATAGCCCGGGAAGACACCGGGGCCGGCCACCAGCAGCTCGCCGGTGGCTTCACCCTCGAGGATCTCGAGGGTGGCCGGATTCGCGACGGCGCAATCGACATAGGGATAGGGCTTGCCGGACGAACCGTGCTTCGCCATCGCATCGCGGGCGGACAGGCACAGCACGTTCGGGGAGGCCTCGGTCAGCCCATACCCCTGGCACAGCTGGACCCCACGGTCGTGGAAGATCTCCAGCTGGGGGATCGGAAGCGTGCCGCCGCCGACGACGATCGTGCCGAGGCTCGAGAGGTCGGTGTCGGCGAACGCCGGATGCTCCGACAGCATCTGATAGTTGGCGGGGACGCCAATGAACGTCGTGATGCCGCGTTGCTCGATCAGGGCCAGGACGCGGCCTGGATCGAACGAGCGCTCCAGCACGACCGTGGCGCCGACCCAGAACGCCAGCAGGGTCTGGATATTCCAGGCGCCCGAGTGGAACTGGGGGAGGAAAGCCAGCAGGACGTCGTCATCGGTCATCGGGATCGTGCGGGAGAACGACAGGTTGTTCCAGAAACAGTTCGCCTGGGTCAGTTGGGCGGCCTTCGGTTTGCCGGAGCTGCCGGAGGTGAAGATCACCAGCACCGGGTCATCGTCCTGGGCTGGGCCGTCGAGTGGGGGTACGCCGGCCGCCCGCTCCGGTGGGGTCAGGAATGCCTCGAACGACAGCATCCTGGGGACAGTCCTGCCCGGGGTGTCGATCAGGTGGGCGAGGGCTTCGGTGGCGAGGTCGGCGTACTCATCCTCGACGATGAGCAGCTGCGGCTCCGACCGCCCGATCTGGTCCGCGAGCTCGAACCCGGTGAGCCGCCACATGAGCGGCACCAGCGCCATCCCGCGGTCCGCACAGGCGAAGAAAAGCACGATCTGGTCCGCGCTGTTCCCGCTGATCGTCGCGATCCGGTCACCCCGGCCATAGCCGGCGGCCGCAAGGGCATCGGACAGGGCGCGGGACCTG
>JAUNUL010000465.1 GCA_030538175.1 Propionibacteriaceae bacterium
CGCAGCACCCCACTCTTTTGGTCGTACTCATGGAGCGATTGGTCTCGATCTTTGCGTAGGCCACCTGGGGAGATGGTGTTTGGACGCGATGCTATTGCGACCAAACGGGACTCGGGACCAGCTGTTCGGGTTCGCAGAGGTCAGGACGGCAGCAGTGGCGGCGCCCGGCTGAGCCCGCACCCGAGTCCGTGGCAGATGCCGAGCGCGTCGTCGACAGTCGACACTGGAGACGCCCGGAGTCGCCGCATGGTTCCGTGCACCGAGGCCTGGGGAATGCGGATCGCGTCATTCCACAGTTCGCGCTCTGGGGTTCTCGACGGCTGTCGACACGTCGACACTCGAGGCATGACGCGCGTGAGTCCGGGCCGACCCTTCGTGGGCTCCATCGCCAGGGAGAAGGGAATGGCGTCGGTCCATGAGCTTCGGACGGTGCATCGACGGGTCTTTCCCGATGTCTATGCATCCACTGAATCGGACTTGTCCACGGACGACTTACTTCGGGCTGCGGCCTTGTGGGCACCGGACTCGTCAGTGTTGTGCGGAATGTCCGCGGCGCGGATTCATCGTGAGCGCTGGTTCTCACAGGGGTAAGTCCCGCCAGGTGGTGGGGTTTCGGGACCGGGGATCTGGCCGACGAGAGTGTGGCGGTCCGCTAAGAGGGTGGGCCATCGCGTAGAGGTCAATGAGTTACCGCCAAGTAGCTCGTGAAAGGACACCCCACGCGATGGCCCAGTCCCATTCTGGCGTACATGCCCAGCTCGATGCACTGCTGTCCGCCGACCCTCAGTCGATGTTCGCCGAGCTCGTCCGCGCCGGCCTGCAGGCCCTGATCGAGGCCGAAGCCACGGCCAAGATCGGGGCCGACCGGTACGAGCGCACCGATCAGCGCTCGACCCACCGAAACGGGCACCGCGTCAAGACCGTCTCGACCCCGGTCGGGGATATCGAGGCGCGGATCCCCAAGCTGCGCTCCGGGTCGTTCTTCCCCGCTCTGCTGGAGCGTCGTCGCCGGATCGACCGGGCGTTGTACGCGGTGATCATGCAGGCCTACGTGCACGGGGTCTCGACCCGCGCGGTCGACGATCTCGTCCGCGCCCTGGGCGTGGACACCGGCATCTCCAAGTCGGAGGTCTCCCGGATCTGCGCCGATCTGGACGCCGAGGTCGAGGCGTTTCGCACCCGCTCGCTGGCGCACACGCAATTCCCGTACGTGTTCGCCGACGCCACGTTCTGCAAGGTCCGCATCGGCGCGCACGTGGTCTCCCACGCCATGGTCGTGGCCACCGGCGTCTCGGCCGACGGCACACGCGAGGTCCTGGGCACCGCGGTCGGGGACAGCGAGTCCTACGAGTTCTGGACGGACTTTCTGCGCTCCCTGAAGGCCAGGGGCCTGTCGGGGGTGCACTTGGTGATCTCCGACGCCCACGCGGGACTGAAAGCCGCTGTGGCGCAGCAGTTCACCGGCGCCACCTGGCAGCGGTGCCGGGTGCATTTCATGCGCAACCTGCACGGCGCGGTGTCGGCCAAGCACGCCCCGGCGGTCACCGCCGCCGTGAAGACGATCTTCGCTCACACCGACCCCGTCGAGGTGGCCGCGCAGTGGGACCAGGTCACCGACACTTTCGCCGGAACCTTCCCCAAGGCTCACTCGATGATGCGTGAGGCCAAGACCGACGTGCTCGCCTTCACGGCGTTCCCTCGCGGGCACTGGCAGAAGATCTGGTCCAACAACCCCATTGAGCGCCTGAACAAGGAGATCAAGCGCCGAGCGGACGTCGTGGAGATCTTCCCCAACCCGGCGGCGTTCCTGCGCCTGGCGACCTCGGTGGTCATCGACCAACACGACGAATGGCAAGTCGGACGCCGCTACCTGTCAGAGACCTCAATGGCCGAACTCCGCCGCGTCATCGCGGCCAAGCAGCACGCCCTCGACAGCAGTAGCGACTACAGTCAGTCAGGACTCGTTGATCACTGCGCCTGACCAGACGCCGATCCGAATCCCACCACCTGACGGGGCACTATCTGATGCCGCTGTCCGTATGTCCCCCGACGGCCGAATCCCCGATGATCCCC
>JAUNUL010000020.1 GCA_030538175.1 Propionibacteriaceae bacterium
TGCCGTCGACATAGGCGCGGCTCGCGATGACGCTGCGGTGGCGATCCCCTTCGATGTTGCCCTTGACCGTGGTGCCGGTCACCCGGACAGCGGCGTTGCGATAGACCTTGATGTTGCCGTCGATCTTGCCGCCGTTGATGACGCAGGACGCGCCGGTGGGGACCACGACGTTGCCGTCGATGGAGCGGTTGGTGAGGGTGCCGCGGCAGGTATAGTCGCCGGCCTCGGCAACGGGGGCGGACATGACCAGCGCCGACCCAGAGAGGGCCGCGGTGGCGAAGAGGATGGAGACGGTGCGCTTCATGGGGCTCTCCTAGTGCTAGGGGTGACCGACCGGTCTTGATCGGCTTGGTCCCCAACCTAGGAAGTCCAGATGACCCAACGCTGAGCCCAGGATGAAGGAGTCTTCATCCGCCCTCAGGATCTCTTCCGGATGCTGCAGCAAGGATCAGTCGATGCCGGGGATGGAACGTTCCCGCGCCCGGACGCGACTGCGGATGGCGATCGTGCCGCCGATGGCTGCGATGACCGATGCGGTCAGGACGGCCGCCTTGCCCTGGGCCAGGAGCTCGGGATGGCCAGGGAAGGCCAACTCGGTGACGAACAGGGCCACAGTGAAGCCGACGCCGGCCAGGATGCTGATGGAGATGATCTCCGACCAGCGGACATCCGGGGCCAACGTCGCCCTGGTGAAGCGGGTGGTCAGATAGGAACCAGCGCTGATGCCGATGACCTTGCCCACCACCAGGCCGAGCACAATGCCCAGACCCACAGGCGCTGTGATCATCTCGGCCAGGGCGCTCGGGCTGACCCGCACCCCGGCGGCCATGAGGGCGAAGATCGGCACGACGAAACCCGCGGAAACCGGGTGCCAGAAGTGACTCCAACGATCGACCGGATCCTGCGGGTCCGAAGCCACCGAGCGGGTGAGCAGGCCGAGCAGGACACCGGCGATCGTGGCGTGAACACCGCTGGACAACATGCACCACCACGCACCGATGAACAGCGGGACATAGAGGAACCAGGTGTCGATCTTGCGTCGCTGCAGGAGCCACCACACCACGGCACAGGCCAGGGCGCCGGCCAGCCAGACGAGTCGGAGGTCGGACGTGAACACCACAGCGATGACCAGGATGGCCCCGAGATCGTCAACGATGGCCAGGGTCAGCAGGAACGCCCGCAGTGCGACGGGGAGCTTTGAGCCGACCGCGGCGAGGATGGCGATCGCGAAGGCGATGTCGGTGGCCATCGGGATGGCCCAGCCGTTGAGGTGCCCGTCGGCCATGGTTGCGTTGACGGCCACATAGAAGCCGGCCGGAACCGCCATCCCGCAGATCGCAGCAACCACGGGCACCATGGCTGCCTTGGGATCGGAGAGGGAACCGGAGACGAACTCGCGTTTGAGCTCCATGCCGGCGACGAAGAAGAAGATGGTCAGCAGCCCGTCGGTCGCCCAGTGCTGGACGGTGAGCGGACCGAGCTGCGTCGCCCTCAGGCCTTCATAGATACCCGGTGCGAGGTTCGCCCACAGCAGCGCGGCGATCGTGGCCACCAGCATGAGCGCGCCGCCAACGGTCTCCTGCCGCAGGAAGTTGGGCAGCACACGGAGGTCGTCCGCCGTGAGTCGCAGTGCTCTGGTCTCCCGATCCCGAGGTGGGCGGGGGGTGTTCGGCGACGATGCCATGGGGGACTCCTCTGTGAGCAGGACAGGACAACGCCGACCAGACTTCCCGGCACACCATGTGGCAGCCTAATGGGTCTGATCGGCGTCGTCGGCCCTCAAGAAGGGAACCTTTAGCTCATCGGGGAGGACCCCCTATCAGCGGGTGAGTCCCTTCTTGATGCTGTCCATCACGGTGGAATCGGTGAGGGTCGTGACGTCGCCGACCTCCCGGTTCTCGGCGATATCGCGCAGCAGGCGCCGCATGATCTTGCCCGACCGGGTCTTCGGCAGCTCGTCGACGATCATGACCTGGCGCGGCTTGGCGATCGGGCCGATGTCCTTGCCGACATGGTTGCGCAGTTCTGTAGCCATGTCTTCGGAGGCATCGAAGCCCGCGATGAGAATCACGAACGCCACGATCGCCTGGCCCGTGGTCGGGTCGGAAGCGCCGACGACAGCAGCCTCGGCCACGGCCTCGTGGCCGACCAGGGACGATTCGATCTCGGCGGTCGACATGCGGTGTCCCGAGACGTTCATCACGTCATCGACGCGACCGAGGAGCCAGATGTCGCCATCCTCATCGGTCTTGGCGCCGTCACCGGCGAAATAGATGTCGCCGAAGCGGGCCCAATAGGTGTTGACATAGCGCTCGTCATCGCCCCAGAGGGTGCGCAACATGGCCGGCCAGGGCCTCTTGACGACCAACAGGCCGGACTCGCCGAGACCCAGCGGATGGCCCTCGTCGTCCACGACACCCACCGTCACGCCAGGGACGGGCTGCATGGCCGAGCCGGGTTTGCCGGTGGCCACGCCCGGCATCGGGGCGATCATGATCATGCCGGTCTCGGTCTGCCACCAGGTGTCGGTGATCGGGCAGCGGCCGCGGCCGATGTGCTCGTGATACCAGTTGAACGCTTCGGGGTTGATCGGCTCGCCCACCGAACCCATCACACGCAGCGAGGACAGGTCATATTGCGCCGGGACGTCCTCGCCCCACTTCATGAAGGTCCGGATCGCGGTGGGGGCGGTGTAGAAGATCGTCACCTTGTATTTGTCGATGATCTCCCACCAGCGGCCGCGGTGCGGTGCGTCGGGTGTGCCCTCATACATCACCATCGACGCGCCGTTCGACAGCGGGCCATAGGTCAGATAGGAGTGCCCGGTGATCCAGCCGATGTCGGCGGTGCACCAATAGATGTCGGTCTCCGGCTTGAGGTCGAACGTCGCCCAGGTGGTGTACGTCGTGCCCACCAGATAGCCGCCCGTGGTGTGCAGAATGCCCTTCGGGGTGCCGGTCGAGCCCGACGTGTACATCACGAACAGCGGCGTCTCGGCCGGGAACATCTCCGGGGTGTGCTCCGGTGACTGGTTGGCGATCACGTCGTCCCACCAGACGTCGCGACCCTCGGTCATCTCGGTGTCCTGGCCGGTGCGCTTGACGACGACGACCTGACGCACGGTCGGCGTGCTCTCCAGGGCGCGATCGACGGCGGGCTTGAGCGCGGACGGCGCGCCGCGACGATAGCCGCCATCCGCGGTGATGACGACCTCAACGCCGCAGTCATTGATGCGGGTCGACAGGGCATCGGCGGAAAAGCCACCGAAGATCACCGTGTGAATAGCGCCGAGTCGCGCACATGCCAGCATCGAAATGACGGCCTCGGGGATCATCGGCAGATAGATCGCGACGCGGTCACCCTTCTTGACTCCGAGCGCCGCCAACCCATTGGCGGCCTTCGAGATTTCCTGCTGCAACTGCGCGTAGGTCACCTCGCGCGTGTCGCCCGGTTCGCCTTCGAAATAGATCGCGACACGGTCGCCGTTGCCGTTTTCGACGTGTCGGTCCGCGCAGTTGTATGCCGCATTCAGCGTGCCGTCGGCGAACCATTTGGCGAACGGCGGGTTGCTCCAATCCAGGGTTTCGGTTGGCTTGGTGCCCCAGCTGACTACCTTGGCCTGCTCCGCCCAGAATGCCTCCGGATCTTCAGCGGCCTGATCCAGGGTTGCCTGGGTCACGTTCGCGTTGGCCGCGATATCGGCGGGTGGTGGGTAGCGATGCCCCGACGGGTCGATCGGTTGGGTATCAGTCGTCACTGTGCAGCCTCCTTGATGACAGGGAACAGGTCGAACTGTAGGGGACCACTCGGACACTGGGGTAAGAAAGGGCGGAACTTGCAGCAATGACGGGGTGCCGGTCGCCGCCAGCGGAATTGTCGGAGCGGCCGGTTAGCGTTGAGACATGGGGGATGGAGTGGGCATCGAGCCGACCCGGCCGGTGCCGGAGCGTTGGCCGGTCGAGCGGGTGATGGCGGCTGCCCCTGACACTGCATCCGCCGTCGCCGGCCGGAAGCTTGCGGGCCCAGGCCCTTGGTCGGGCGTCGGGTGGGACGGGCCAGTGCTGTGGGCGCAGTGTCGGGGGTCGGCTCGGCAGGCCTATCAGGTCGTCGTGGATACGGCTGTCCCGCGCTATGAATGCAGTTGTCCCTCGCGCAAGTTTCCCTGCAAGCACGTGCTGGGGTTGCTGTTCCGGTGGGCTGAGGGACGTCTGGGTGGGGAGTCCGATGGTGCGGGGCGTACGCCGGGCGTCGCCGACCCGGATGCCGAGAACACGACTGGGCAGACTGATGACAAGGGGCACACGGCTGGCGGGGCTGGTCCGCTGGTGGATCTCGACGGGGCTGGTTCGCCCGTGGCCGATGCCAAGGCTGTGGCGGCCCGCGCCCGCGCACAAGAACGCGATGCCCGCGTGGACGCCGGGCTGGTCGAACTTCAGCGATGGCTGACCGACAGGCTCACCGACGGCCTCGGCCGCCTCGCGGCCCGACCGGACGCGCTGGAGGTGATGGCGGCCCGGATGGTCGATGCCCAGGCGCCGGGGGTGGCCCGCAGCCTGCGCCGTTTGGCAGCGATGTCCACCGGCGACGACGAATGGGCATCTCGGGTTTTGGCCGAATTCGGGTTGTTGGATCTCCTTGCCAGGGCCTTTTCTCGACGCGCCGAGCTGCCCGAGGATTTCCTGGCGACCGTGCGGACGCATCTGGGATTCACCGTCGGCAAGGCGGAGGTCCTGGCCACGCCCGCGGTCGCAGACCAATGGTGCGTGTTTGGGCTGCACGACACCGAGGATGACGAGCGGGTCTCGACGAGGCGGGTGTGGCTCCGGGGCCGCGAGACCGGTCGGTGCGCGGTCGTGCTGTTGTTCGCGATCAATGGGGCACCCTATGAGATGACCGTTGCTCCGGGCATGGAACTCGATGCTGATCTGCATTTCTATCCGGGTCGACCACCCCTGCGTGCGCTGGTGGGGAACCGGCGGTTCGAGCGCCCGTTAGCCCTCGGTCTCCAGGTGGATCCGACACAGGCCACGCTGACTGCGGCCCGGGATTCCTGGGCGGCCGCGCTGGCCGCCGACCCATGGCTCACCGTGTGGCCAGCCGTGGTGCGTGGCCGACTGGTCGCGGGGCCGGTCGGTGATCGGGTCGAGTTTCTCCTGGTCGGCGAGGCCGGCGGGTCGATCGCAGTGTGCGGGCCGGAGTCTGTGCGGTGGCGTGCGCTGGCGGTCACCGGTGGTGTGACGGTCACCTGGCTGGGGGAACTGCGGGCCGATGGCTTCAACGTCCTGTCGTTCGTCGACACAGTGCACACCCACGCAGAGTTGGTCGTGCTGTGAGCGCGCTGAGGTCCTTGGTTCCCGTCGCGGTGGTGGGCACAGCACGCAGGCAGTTGGGTCCGGGGGCCGATGCGGCCGCCCACGCCCTGCTGGCGGATGCGGCGCGGGCTGCGGTGGGGATGAAGGTGGCCATCCCCGAGGGAAGTGTCGTGGATGCCGCCGGGCCAGCGCCGGAGACGCTCCCGGCGCCGTCTTCGCCGTTCTATGTGGACTCGCTGCAGCAGGCGATCGGTGGTCAGCGGTGGCAGCCGGTGATCGAGTCGTTGCGGTTCCTGGCGGCGACCGGACAGCGACTGCCCGTGGGGGTGCTGCAGTCCCTGCTCGATGAGGCGGTTGCCCGCGCCGACCTGAGGCCGGCACTGTGGCCGGTGCTCGGTGCGTGTGGTCGCTGGCTGGTTGAGCGCAATCCGACGTGGCAGTTTCCCGAGTGGACGCAGCCTGAGCCGGACCTGTGGGCCGATCCGAGCGCCCGCGCCGACCTGCCGCACATCTCCGTTGGTGATCCGGCCGACTCCGGCGGCCCGGCTGACCCCGCCGGCCCCGCTGACCTCCCCGAGGTGACCCGGTGGCTCAGCGCGCTGCGGCGCACCGACCCGAACGGGGCCCGGGAGTTCATCGCAGAGAGACTGCTCAGCGCCCCTGCCGCTGAACGGCAGGCCCTGATCGACGTGCTTCGGACGGGGCTCGGCCCAGCGGATGAGCCGCTGCTGGAGGAGACGTTGGCCGACCGCTCCTCGGGCGTACGCGGGGTCGTTCGGCAGCTGCTGGCATTGCTCCCCGAGTCCGGTTTCGTCGCCCGCATGCGTGAACGCGTCCGCCTGCGGGTGCGCGTGATCAACGCCCGGTGGAGCGTCGACTTCGACGATCTCGGCCCGGTGGATGAGCGAGACGGCGTGGTGATCGACGTGCGCGAACGGCCCCCGGGAGCGGACGCGACACGCGTGCTGGTGGCCGGGGTGCCGTTGGCCACGTGGCAGGAAGAGTTGAACCTCAGCCCGATCGATCTGCTGCGGTTGACCGCGCACCCCCTTCGGCTGGGCCCTTTGCCCGGGCTGCGTGATGCCGCGGTCCGGGAGGGCGACGCAGGGCTCGCCCATGCGATCCTCCTGGAGCCCCGATGGCCGGTGGAGGCGCCATTGCTCGAGCTGTTGGAGCCGGAAGCGGTCGACGATGTGCTCGCCCGACGGGTCTTGGCCGAGGATCCGCATGATCTGGCGCCGATGCTTCGGCTGCGCGGGTTCGGGCGGGCAACCACGCTGGCGTTGCTGGTGTGGTCCACCGACCATCGCAACCAGGGACGGCGGGCACCGATCTTGAGGATCCTCGGTGACCATGGGCCCATCTCCACTGCCGACGGCGATCTCGCCATGGAGTTGCGCCAGCGTGCGGCCGCCTTCATGGGCGCCGACCGTGCCCGAGCACTCGACGCGGCCATGACCATCAACCTGCGTCGCGCTCTCCGAGCCGAGGCGGCGCCCGCTACCCCCTGTGACGCCCACACCCACGCATCTCGCCACACTCACGCCCCCGTCGAACAGGAGCCGTCATGACCTCGACCCAGCCCGAACCGGTGAACCCAGTCAACGATCTCCTGCGTCCGCACGCCGAACAGGTGTTCCAGGCTGAACTTGAGGCGCTCGCGGCCATCGACGACCGGCCTCGTCCGGAGTCTTGGCGACTGTCGCCGAAGATGGTGGTCCGCTATTTGATGGGCGGGCAGGTGGAGGGTGTTGAGGTCACCCCGAAGTACATCGGCAGCCAACGCCTGATGGAGATCGCCGTTGCGACCCTCACCACTGATCGGGCGTTGCTGCTGCTCGGGGTTCCCGGCACGGCGAAGTCCTGGGTCTCCGAACATCTGGCCGCCGCGATCAGCGGGGACTCGACGCTGCTGGTCCAGGGGACCGCTGGGACGGTGGAGGAGTCGCTGCGCTATGGCTGGAACTATGCACGGCTTCTGTCCGAGGGGCCGACGGCCGAGGCGATGGTGCCGTCGCCGGTGATGGTCGCGATGCGGACCGGGGCCCTGGCGCGAATCGAGGAGATCACGCGGGTTCCGGCCGATGTCGCCGACGGGCTGATCACACTGTTGTCGGAGAAGACCCTGCCGGTGCCCGAACTTGGCACCCAGGTGCAGGCCGTGCGGGGGTTCAACGTGATCGCGACAGCGAACAACCGGGACCGGGGTGTGAACGACATGTCGGCGGCGCTGCGGCGGCGATTCAACACTGTGGTCCTGCCGCTGCCGGCCACGGTGGCGGAGGAGGTCGACATCGTCACCCGGCGGGTCGCGGATCTGGGGAGATCGCTCGACCTGCCGGCTCCCACCGCAGCTGCTGACGAGATTCGTCGGGTCGTGACGATCTTCCGGGAGCTGCGCAGCGGGGTGACCGGCGACGGCAAGACCGCGGTCAAGGTCCCGTCCGGGACATTGTCGACAGCCGAGGCGATCTCGGTGGTCACCGGTGGCCTCGCCCTGTCGATGCATTTCGGAGACGGGCGTCTGCGGCCCGCCGACATTGCGGCCGGGTTGGTTGGATCGGTTATCAAAGATCCTGTGGCCGACCGCGCGGTGTGGACAGAATATTTGGAGACCGTCGTCCGCCAGCGCGATGGCTGGCGAGAGTTCTATCGCGCCTGTCACGAGGTCGGATGAGCGCCGCGGGCCTGCCCGGACGCGGCAACGCTGCGGATCCCGGCCGGTTGCGGGTGCTGGGCGTACGCCACCACGGTCCCGGCTCGGCCCGTGCCGTTCGGCGCGTGCTGCAGGCCTATCGGCCCGAAGTGGTGTTGATCGAAGGGCCACCCGAGGCGGACTCCCTGGTCAAACTCGTCGGGGATGCGGGGATGGTGCCCCCGGTCGCGCTGTTGGCGTACGCCCCGGAGGCGCCGGGGACGGCGTCGTTCTGGCCGTTCGCCGTCTTTTCTCCCGAGTGGCAGGCGCTGACTTGGGCGGTGGAAGCCGGCGTACCCGTGCGGTTCTGTGATCTGCCTGCGGGCGCCATGCTCGCGGCCAGAACCGCGAGCGACGCGGTGACGGATCTCGGCGACGCTGAGCTCGGGGACGAATTGCCGGGCCTCTTCGAGGTCGGCGATGGGCCCGCCCGCAACGAGGAGGGAGTGGCCGACGAGGCGGACTCCGAGCAGGCGGACGCCGGGCAGGCCTACGGCGGGCAGGCGGGTGCGGCGCCAGAAGGGCCGGGGCTGTGGGAACCGGACGACCCTGCCAGTGATCTGGCGCATTCAGATCCGCTCGCTGTGCTGGCCAGGCTGGCGGGGTATGACGATCCCGAGCGCTGGTGGGACGACGTGATGGAATTGCAGACCGACGGTGATCCGTTCGATGCGATCGCCGAAGCCATGGCTGCTCTCCGGGCAGGTGCTCCGCCGGTCGGTCGCACGCAGGCGGGGCGACTGCTCGAACAGCGTCGGGAAGCCTGGATGCGCAAGGTGCTGCGGGCCGAGCTGCGCACCGGACGGCGGGTCGCTGTGGTGTGTGGGGCGTGGCATGTGCCGGCCTTGACCGGCCGACTGCCGACGGTTGCTGCCGACAATGCCGTGCTCAAGGGGCTGCCCAAGCGCAAGGTCACCCTGACCTGGGTGCCGTGGGCCCACTCGCGCCTCGCGACCGCCTCCGGTTATGGCGCCGGGGTCGCTTCACCGGGTTGGTATCACCACCTGTTCACCGCCGAGGACCACCCGGTCAGTCGGTGGCTCACCGAGGTGGCCCGTGTGCTTCGCGCCCACGATCTTGCGGTGTCGTCGGCGCATGTTGTGGAAGCCGTCCGGCTGGCCGATGCGCTGGCCGCGCTGAGGGACCGGCCCCTCGCCGGCCTCACCGAAATGCAGGACGCCACCCTGGCCGTGCTGTGCGATGGCAACCCCGCGGCGCTCGGCCTCGTCACGGCCGCCGCGGTGACGGGCGAACGGTTCGGCAGCGTCCCCGAGTCAGCCCCGGGGGTGCCGCTGGAGGCGGATCTGCGGGCGTACGCCCGGCGCCTGCGCCTGAAGTTTGAGTTGGAGCCGCGGGAGTTGACCCTCGACCTGCGGCGGACGACGGACTTGGAGCGCTCCCGGCTCCTGCACCGCCTGGGTGTCCTCGGAGTGGCCTGGGGGGTGCAGCGGGTGGTCACGGGGGAGGGCACCTTCAAGGAGGGGTGGACCCTGCGATGGGAGCCCGAGTTCGTGGTCGCCGTGGTGGAGGCGTCACTGTGGGGCACCACAGTGGCCGGCGCCGCGACCGCGCGCCTGCTTGAGTCCACAGGCTCACTGGCCGAGGTGACCACCGGGGTCGAGGCTGCCTTGCGGGCGGACCTAGCTGACGCCTTGCCGGGGTTGCTCACCGCCCTCGACGCTCATGCGGCGGCCGACACGGATGTCGCCCACCTGCTGGATGCGTTTCCCGCACTGGTCAGGTCGCGCCGCTATGGCGATGTGCGAGGCACCGCCACGGATCAGCTGATTACGGTGACCGAAGCGCTGTTCATCAGGATCTGCGCCGGACTGCCGACCGTGGCCGGCGCGCTTTCGGCTGAAGCGGCGCGTGCGCTGGTGGACCGGATCGATGCGGTCCAGGACGTTTTGCCGCTTCTTGGCGACCCTGCCGCGGAACGACGCTGGGTGGCTACCGCGCTCGCGTTGGCTGACCGGGCCGACGTCACCGGATTGCTGGCCGGTCGGCTCGTGCGCATGCTGACCGATGCCGGAACCTGGGATACCGATGAAGCTGCTCGTCGGCTGAGCAGGGCACTGTCCCGCGGGTCCGGTCACGCGGCGGAGCAGGCGGCGTGGGTGGAGGGATTCCTGGCCGGCGGTGCGCTGCTGTTGATCCACGACGATCGGGTCCTGGGGCTGGTCGATGCGTGGGTGCGGGGGCTTGATGATGAGGATTTCCTGATCGTGCTGCCGCTGGTGCGGCGTACGTTCGGGGCATTCGAACTGCCCGAACGGCGCAACATTGCCCGGCGAGCCCGCCGGATCGATGCCGACCGGATTCGGCGGGATGGGCGGGATGCCGACGACGGCACGGGGAGCAATGGCATCGCCCCCGACATGGCTGACTGGGGGGCCCAACAACGGGTCGCTGCAGCGCTGGCCACGGTGGACTGGCTGCTCGGACCACCTGATCCGCTGCTGAGGACCGGCGAGTGAGGTGAGCATGGTGAACGAATGGGATGGCCGTCACGAGGATGAAGGCGCACCACCCGGGCCGGGTGACGTCGAGGCGGAACGGTTACGCCGGTGGCGGCTCCTGCTGGGCACGGACGGCCCCGGCGGCGGGGAGCGGCACGGACTGACCGCTGAGGATCGAGCGGTTGATGCCGCGCTGGCCGCGCTCTATGACCGTGACACCGGGGGTGGTGGGGCCACCAGCCGTACGGCCGGCCTCGGTGGATCCGCGCCGAAGGTGACGAAGTGGCTGGCGGACATCCGCACCTATTTCCCGCAGTCGGTGGTGCAGGTGATGCAGGCCGATGCTCTTGAGCGTCTCGACTTGGTGACCCTGTTGAAGGAGCCCGAGTTCCTGGAGGCCATGACACCGGATATCCATCTGGCAACGACGGTGCTGCAGCTCGCGGATGTGCTGCCGGAACGGACCCGGCAGTCTGCGCGCGCCGTGGTGGAGACGGTGGTCGGGAGCATCGAACGCCGGATCAGGCAGCACACCCTGAGCACGGTGAGGTCGGCCATCAACCGGTCCGCCCGCACTCGTCGCCCCCGATCGGCCGACATCGACTGGCCCCGCACGATTGCGGCGAACCTGCGTCACTATCTGCCCGAGCGTCGCACCGTCGTGCCGCATCGTCTGATCGGGCACGCTCGTCGCCGCACCGGGGTGCAGAAGGACGTGATTGTGGCCCTTGACCAGTCGGGTTCGATGGCCGAATCGGTCGTGTTTGGTGCGGTGTTCGCCTCAACCCTGGCTCGCCTGCCGAGTCTGCAGACCCGCCTGGTGGTGTTCGACACCTCCATCGTGGATCTCACGGACCTGCTGAGTGATCCCATCGATCTGCTGTTCGCCACGCAACTCGGTGGCGGCACGGATATCAATGCAGCACTCACGTACTGCAGCCAGCTCGTCACACGCCCGACCGAGACGGTGCTGGTGCTCGTATCCGACCTGTTCGAGGGCGGTGATCGGTCTGCGCTGGTGCGTCGGGCAAGGGCGCTGCGCAGTGCGGGCGTGACGATGCTGGCGCTGCTCGCGCTCGACGACTCGGGAGCCCCGGCGTTCGATCACGACCTGGCCGGCCAGCTTGCCGCCCTGGGCGTCCCGGCGTTTGCCTGCACCCCCGATGTCTTCCCCGAGGTGCTGGAGGTCGCACTAACCGGGGGCGATATCGGCGCCTGGGCCCAGGCCCGGGCTGCGGCTGAGGCCAAGGGGCCGGGATGAGGTGAGGGGGCAGATTCAGAAGCGGACCGAGATGCGCAAACCATCCTCATGGATGGGCATGGTCAGGTCACCGTGGTCGACCTGCAGCCGGCGGCAGTCAGCCTGATAGGGCAACAGCAGGGGGTCGGGTGATTTGGCGAGTGAGTCATACATCTCACCCACGTCCGCCAACAATCCGTTCAGTCGGTCCTCTGGCAGCTTTGCGAGCGTAGGTCTGCGCCGGACCATGGCCAACAGCCCGGCACGCGTGATCGGCAGCCAGTGCCGGAAGGCACGCGCCTCAACCACGGGGAAATAGTCCGAGTCCGCCAGCGCGGCCAGCGTCTCCCGCCCGTAGTCGCCGACCATGGCCGTCGGGTCGTCCTCCTGGATCCGACGGGCCAGGCGTTTGACCCAGGGAACCGTGTCGTCGCGGCTGGTGAACACCACAGCCAGGTATCCACCGGTGCGCAACACCCGCGCAAACTCCGACAGCGCCAGGCCAGGCGCGAACTGTGTCAGGGATTCCTGCACAGTCACGACGTCGAAGCGAAAGCTGCGCAGGGGCAGTGCTTCGGCCTTCGCCACACACGTCAAGGCATCCGGCACGAGGTCGGCGAGCCGGCGTACTTTGTCCGGATTGCTGTCGATACAGGTGACGGTGTGCCCGCGGCCAACGAGGGACTGCGCCAAGCGGCCGTCCCCGGAGCCCACGTCAAGGACCCGAGCCGGCTCCCGTCCCGCGAGCCATTCCACCGCGGCTGGGGGGAAGGTGGCGGAGCGGCGGCTGGTCATGCGGCACACTCTAAGCCGTGACCGACCCCCTCCTGGACCTTTCCCGGCTCGATGGCGTGCCGTCGGCGGTGGCTGCTGCGCGGGCGGCTGTCGACGTCCTGTTGCGTGATCGAGGGGCTCGCAGGATCCCGGCGGAGACCTCTGCCCGGGCGCTGTTGGCCTCGGCCCGCGCGAGTGCCGCGATGGCCGGGAGCGAGTGGGAGCCGGGGGCGATTCGGCTGTCAACGGAGTTGATCGAGCTGGCGGCATCCGTGCGCCGTACGCCGGCCCTGGTCGTCGCACGGGCACCTGCTGCTGGCGCGAGGGCTCGTGGCTGAGGGTGACCTCGGGGTGGTGGCGGCGCAGGATCCGGCACGGCTGCGTGGAGTGCTCGAGTTGCTGCTGTCCGATAGCGCGGCGCCGGCCCTGGTTCGAGCCGCAATCGTTCACGCCGAACTGGCGCTGCTGGTCGGGCCGCCGGGAGTGACGGGGGTGCACGGAGTGCTGGGACGGGCGCTTGAGCACATGGTCCTGGTGCAGGCCGGAGTGGATCCGCGAGCCGTCCTTGTCATGGGCGAAGGGCATCGACGGGTGGGGGAAGCGTACGCGGGTCTCCTGGCGGACTATGCGGGCGGAACCGTTGGGGGAGTGCGCGAATGGATCGTGCATTGCGCGGGGGCGGTGACCCACGGGGCCGACGTTTCCCCCATGGGAAAAGGTGCCTAGCGATATTCGGTGATGATTCGACGCGGTTGGAAACGCGCATGCTTTAATCTGCCCCACAAGGAACTGGGCACCTGATCAAGGAGAGATCAAGTGCCCAGTCTCACACCATTATCGGAGCGCATAGCGTGCATCAATAATGTCGGCCCGGGCAAGCCCTAGGACTCGACAACCAACAAGATGGCTAGGTCGCCGCGTGCGATCCGAAAGTGTGAATCAAAGGATTCCTTTCGTCCATTTTGCGGCATGAAAGCCGAAAAGGAAATACCCCCGCCCGTGTGAAATCGGCCACGCGGTTATCCACAGGCTGCGGTCGCGACGAGTTGTCCACAAGGCGCTCGCGGTGTTGAACCATCTTTAGGTGTTCCTCGCAGTGTGAGGACATGGTGAATCGAATGGGCCCGGCGGTGTTGGTCACGGGCGTGGAGCAGATCAGGGAGCGGGTGCTGGCTGCGGCGGCTGCTGCTGCGGTGGAGGTGCGCCTGGCAGGCGATGCCGGTGAGTTGGGTGCCGGACCGGAGCCGCGCACGTTGTTCGTTGGGCCGGACCAGTTGGCGCTCGTTGCCCGCAGTCCCGTGCTCGGCCGAACTCCCGTGCATCTGGTCGGGATGGTCGAGGACCGCGATCGTCTGTGTGAGTGGTCCGCAGCACTGGGGGCCTCGGTGATCGTCCTCCCCGACGGGGTGCGGTGGCTGGCACATGCGCTCGCTGGCGACCGGGGCCGATCGGCGGTCTCGGTGCTGGGCCTGATCGGTGCTGCCGGCGGTGTGGGTGCGTCCACGCTGGCGGCTGCTGTTGGCTGTGCGGCCGCTGAGCGGGGGCACCGGGTGGCGCTGGTTGACCTCGACGCCCGGGGTGGTGGCATCGATCTTCTGATGGGCCTTGGGGACGAGCCCGGGTGGCGTTGGCCGAATCTGGCGGATGCGGATGGCTTTCTCGGCGATCTCCATGGCCATCTGCCGCGACGAGGAGATCTTGCGGTGCTCAGCCACGACCGGGCGGATCCCGTCGACCCGTCGGCCCCCGCGATCGTTGCCGTGTTGAGGTCGTTGGAACGAAGTCACGATGTGGTCCTGCTGGATCTGGGATCGCGTCCCGGGACCGCCGAACTTGCTGCACTGCGGGCTACCGACGGTGCTCTGCTGGTGTGCCCGGGTGACCTGCGCGGTGTAGCCGCAGCCGCCCAACATGTGCGTGGCGTGGATCCACACGTGCCGCTGGCCGTCGTGCACAGCAAGGTTCGGCCAGGCGGTGTGGGTGGCGACCAGATCTCTCGAGCGCTCGGCCTGCCCGTGTTGGCGACCGTGCCCCATGACCGCCGTGTCGCCACCGGGATCGAACGCGGGGATCCACCAGGCCAAGGCGGGACCAGGGCGTGGCGTCGTTGTTGCCGCACACTGCTCGACGGGATCCTGGAGACCCGCGATGCCCAGGGGTGACTTGAATCTCATCCGCGATGAGTTGGCGAAACTCGGCCGGACGCCGTCGGCGGGCGACGTGGCCGAGGTCATGCGCGACTTGGGGTTCGTCGTCAGCGATGCTGCGCTCGGGGATACCGTCGAGGCTCTCCGCCGCGAATCGCTGGGAGCCGGGCCGCTCGAATCCCTCTTGGGAATGCCCGGGGTCACCGATGTCGTCGTCAACGGACCGGATCACGTCTTCGTCGACCGTGGAGGCGGGTTGGAGCGGGCGGATGTGCGCTTCGGGTCCGACGAGGATGTACGCCGGCTCGCTGCCCGGCTGGCCGCGTCCGTCGGGCGTCGCCTCGATGCTGGGGCGCCTTTCGTCGATGCACGTCTCGCCGATGGCACGCGGCTGCACGCCATCCTCTCGCCGCTGGCCGCTCCCGGCACCTGCCTGTCGCTCCGGGTGCCGGCGACACGGCGGTTCAGCCTCGCTGACTGGGTCGCGAACGGGTCGCTGCCGCCGGTCGGTGCCGAGCTGCTGGAGGCGCTGGTGCGTGGCAGGGTCGCCTTCCTCGTCAGCGGTGGTACCGGCACCGGCAAGACCACCTTGCTGGCGGCGCTGCTGGGCTTGGTCCCCGCCGACGAGCGATTGCTGGTGGTGGAGGATTCACGCGAACTCGACCCCGACCACCCCCACTGCGTCAGGCTTGAGGCGCGTGCCGCCAACGCTGAGGGAGTCGGCCGGGTCACCCTGACCGACTTGGTCCGCCAGGCGCTGCGGATGCGCCCGGACCGCATCGTCCTGGGGGAAGTCCGGGGTGCGGAGTTGTGCGACTTGCTGATGGCGTTCAACACCGGTCACGAGGGCGGCTGCGGGACAGTGCATGCGAATTCCGCCGCAGACGTCCCGGCTCGTCTCGCCGCGCTCGGCGGGCTCGGCGGCTGGACGCCCGAGGCGCTGCGCGCGCAGATCGCTTCTGCGCTGCAGGTGGTTGTGCACATCACCAGGGACGCGGTTGGCGGACGTGCCCGTCGTCGAGTGGAGGGGATTCACCTCCTTGAGGTCGATGCCGATCAGGTGTCGACCGTGCCTGCGGTGCAATTCCTCGGCGATGGCAGCGTCCAGGCTGGGGCCGGGCTGCTGACGCTCCAGCGGTTGGTGGGGACTTCATGATTGCCGGGGCACTGCTGTGTGCGGTGTTGGCGGGCTGGTGGCTGTTTCCCCGTCGATCTCCCGTGCCGGGTCCGGCTCCGGCTGGTCCGAGCGAGCGGGGTCGCCGGTGGCGGTTGCCGCTGCTGGCGTTGGCCACGGTCGCCATGTCCTGGTGGGTGGCGGGTCCCGGCATTGCGGTGCCCACGGCTGCGGTCGGTGTGGTCATCGTCACCGGGATCCGCGTCGGCATGGTCCGGGCCCGGGGCCGTCGCGCGCGGGCGCGCGCAGGCGAGGTGGCGCTGGCCTGCACCGTGTTGGCCAGTGAGCTCGAGCTCGGGCACGTGCCGACCGCGGCGCTGTCAGCCGCTGCCGTCGACTGTCCAGTGCTGCTCCCGGCCGCAACGGCTGCACGTCTGGGGGCCGATGTCGCGCAGACCTGGCAGCGTCAGTCGTCGGAGCCCGGCCAGCAGGGACTCCTCGTGCTCAGCCGTGCTTGGCAGGTGGCCACGGTGACCGGGGCGCCCCTTGCCCCGTCGCTGGCATCGGTGGCGAAGGCGCTGACGACGGTGGAGGAAGTGGAGCAGCTGGTGGCCGGTGAACTCGCGGCGCCACGCATGACCGGACTCGTCCTGGCCGGACTGCCGGTCGCGGGTATCGGTCTGGGATATGCCATCGGCGGCGACCCCGTGGGGTTCCTGCTCGGCTCGCCCTTGGGGTGGGTCTGTCTGCTGGGTGGCACGACGCTGACCTGTGCGGGGCTGTTGTGGACCGAGCATCTCGCCGCAACGGGCTGACCGCATATCGAAGTTCTGAGGTCTGACGCCCATCTGTGGAGCTGGATCGCGGCCTCTGACTCTCTGCGGATGGCCGGGTCTCGGCCTCTGACTCGTCTGATCACCAGGAGGACTGGATGACTCTCTTTGCTGTGCTGCTGGCCGGTGTGGCCGCAGTTCTGTGGTTTCCCACGCCACGACGTCCCTGGTCGCGTTCGCCGGACCTGCAGCTTCCGGCGTGGCTCCGCCCACGCGACGATGCGCTCCCCGGTCGCCTCCGTTGGGCCGTCGGGGCAGGGGCGGGCATGGTGGCTTTCCTCCTGGCGGACTCCCTCGGTGTGTTCGCGGTCCTGGTTGCCGGTGGGGTGGGGGCAGGGGTCGCGGTCGGGCTTGGCCACGTGGAGCCACCCTCGGTCCAGCGGCAGCGGGAGCAACGCATCCGAGACCTCCCCGAAGTGCTGGATCTGTTGGGGGCATGCCTGGCTGCCGGGATGCCGTTGCGACGCGCGGCCCGGGAGGTGGCTGCGGTCAGCCAAGGTCCCATCGG
>JAUNUL010000466.1 GCA_030538175.1 Propionibacteriaceae bacterium
CGTAGTCGTCAGCGCCGAGCTCCAGGCCGACAACCTTGTCCACCTCGGAATCCCGGGCGGTCACCATGATCACCGGCACGCTGCCCCGCAGACGCAGCTGACGGCACACCTCGGTGCCCGGCAGGCCCGGCATCATCAGGTCGAGCAGGACGATGTCGGCGCCGTTGCGGTCGTACTCCGCCAGCCCACTCGGACCATCGGCGGCCTCGACCACCTCGAAACCTTCCTTGCGCAGCATGTACGCCAGCGCCTCCCGATAGGACTCCTCGTCCTCAACCACCAACACCCGGGTCATGCCGAGACCTCCTCATGTGCGATTTCGTGCTCCGTCTCCTGCGCACCGGCCTTTGCGGCGGACTCCGGGATTCGGATGGTGAACGTTGATCCGTGGCCCAGATGGGACCACACGCTGACGCTGCCACCGTGGGCGGCAGCGATGTGTTTCACGATGGCGAGGCCCAGACCGGTGCCGCCGTTGTCCCTGCTGCGGGCATAGTCGATCCGATAGAACCGCTCGAAGATGCGGGGCAATTCCTTGGCGCTGATCCCGATGCCGTTGTCGGTGACGGTCACCTCGACATAGCTGTCGTCGGCCTCGCTCGCCCGCCGCGCCCCGACCACGACCTTTTGCCCGGGCTCGGAATAGATGACGGCGTTCTCGACCAGGTTGGCCACGGCAGTGGTGAGCTGTTCGGCGTCACCCACGACCCACAGATCCTGTTCCCCGGTCACCGTCAGGCCGACGGATCGCGCCTGGGCCCGCGCGCGGCACCGGTCGACCGCCTCGGCCAACACCTGATCGATGCCGGTGGCGTTGGCGGTCATCAACGGGTCGTCGGACTGCAGTCGGGACAGCTCGATGATCTGCTTCACCAGATCGGACAACCGCGTGGCCTCCCGGCTCATCCGGTTGGCGAAGATCAACACGGCATCCGGATCGTCGGCCGCTTCCTCAACGGCTTCGGCCAGCAAGGTGATCGCGCCGATCGGGGTTTTGAGCTCATGGCTGACGTTGGCCACGAAGTCCCGGCGGGTCTCTTCAACCCTGCGCGCAGCGGTGCGGTCCTCGGCAAGGATCAGGATGAGGTCACCGACTTTGGCCACCCGGGCGGACAGATACAGCGACGGGGACACCCTGCCGCGACGCAACTCAAGCTCGGCCGTGCGAATCTGGCCGTCGGCGCGGACCTGGCGTACCAGATCGAGCAACATGGGCACCACGATCCGCGTCCCGCGCACCAACCCGAACGCCCGGGCCTGGCTCGTCGACTGCAGCACTTGGTCGGTCGCGTCCAGGACCACAGCCGAGGACCGCAGAACGTTGATGACCTCGGACATGCCCAGCGGCACCTCAATGTCCTCGACGGGCTCAGGGGCCGGCTCGGCGGATGCAGCCTGAGGCCGCCCGCGCCGCCACAAAAGGGCGCCCAGACCGACCCCGAGCAGCAAGCCCGCAAGGCCGATCCACAACCCAGTCATGGCGTCATCCTAGGGCGAGGAATTGCCCCGGAGTCCCGGCGAACTGCCAAGCGGACCGCCACCACCAGGCGTTCCCCCAGGATTCATCTTCCGTTCATCTGAGATGATGGGGGCAAGCGCCCGCTAAGGTGCCTGTGGGTGTGGCCTATCGTGGGAAGCGCCAGACACCCGTGACGGAACGGACATGCCACGTGCGTGATTCTTATCGGGAGCAACTCGACACGGTCGTTGTCGACCTGGTGGAGATGTCCCAGATGATCTGCGCAGCGGTGCGCAACGCCACTGCGGCACTCCTGCATGCGGATTTCCAGCTCGCCGAGCAGGTGATCTCCGACGATGCGCGGATCGACGACTCCCACGCCGACATCGAGATGCGGTGCTTCGATCTGCTCGCTCGGCAGGCCCCCGTGGCCGGCGAACTGCGCACGGTCGTGGCCGCGCTGCGAATGGTGACGGAGATGGGGCGCATGGGCGACCTCGCCGCCCACGTCGCCAAGATCGCCCGGATGCGCTATCCGGGACGGGCACTGCCCACATCCCTGGAGAGCAACTTCTCCCGCATGGCCGAGGTGGCCGAGGAGATGGTGGAG
>JAUNUL010000467.1 GCA_030538175.1 Propionibacteriaceae bacterium
GTCCTCATCGGTGATCCCACCAAGGCCAAGGAGAAGCTCGGCTGGCAGGCCACCGTCGATCCCATGAGTCTGGCCCGCATCATGGTCGAAGCAGACATCGAAGCGTTGGAGCACCAGGGCCGCCCGTGGACCGACAAGGTCCAGCTGCCCGGTTGGGAGACCCCGAATGCCTGACTTTCCGCTTGACCGAACTGCGCCGGTCTATGTCGCCGGACATCGCGGGCTGGTCGGCTCCGCGGTCTATCGCCATCTCGCCGACCAGGGATTCACGAATCTGATCGGTCGTACATCGGCTGAGTTGGATCTGCGCGATCGTGGCCAGGTTTTCGAGTTCTTCGAACAGAATCGGCCTGAAGTGGTGGTCCTCGCGGCCGCCAAGGTGGGTGGGATTCTGGCCAACAACACCTATCCCCACGACTTCTTGTCGGAGAACTTGCAGATCCAGGTGAACGTGCTGGATGCCGCCCTGGCCCAGCGGGTCCCGCGGCTGGTGTTCCTCGGCAGTTCGTGCATCTATCCGAAGTTCGCGGCTCAGCCGATCACCGAGGACAGCCTGTTGACAGGCAAGCTCGAGCCGACCAACGATGCGTACGCGATCGCCAAGATCGCCGGCATCACCCAGGTCCAGGCGACCCGGCGGCAATATGACCTCGCTTGGATCAGCGCCATGCCGACCAACCTCTATGGCCCCGGGGACAATTTCTCCCGCGAGGGGTCACACGTGCTCCCGGCGATGATCCGGCGTTTCGATGAGGCGCGGGCGGCTGGTGTGGAGTCGGTAACGAACTGGGGGACCGGCACCGTGCGGCGGGAGTTCCTCCACGTCGATGACATGGCTTCGGCCGTGTTGCATTTGCTGGAGCATTTCGATGGCCCCCAGCAGGTGAATGTCGGCACCGGGACTGACGTCACGATCCGTGAACTGTCCGACATGGTGGCCGCGGCCACCGGCTATGCCGGGACCGTTGAATGGGATACCAGCAAGCCCGATGGAACCCCCCGCAAGCTGCTGGACGTTTCCACCCTCCTGGACTCCGGGTGGACACCCCGGATCTCCCTCGCGGACGGCATCGCGAGCACCGTGGAGTGGTATCGGGCGAACCTCCAGGACATCCGGGCGTGACGCACCCCGACCTGTCCCTTGGCGGGTTCACCGGCGCGGGCTATGACAAGGGCCGCGGCATCCTGTGGCAGGCGGCGTGGCACCTGCTGGGGCAGCCGCTTGTGAGGGCCCGGCCCGTGCCATCCGGTCTGCGAGTCAAGATCCTGCGGGCATTTGGCGCGAGGATCGGGTCCGGCACCCGGATTCGTGAAGGCGTCCGGGTGCACTGGCCGTGGAAGCTCACGGTCGGCGCGGACTGCTGGATCGGCGTCGACGCGTGGATCCTCAACCTCGAACCGGTGACGATCGGCGACAACGTCTGCATCTCGCAGCAGGCCCTGTTGTGCACTGGCAGCCACCAACGTCGGTCACGGACGTTCGAGTTCGACAACGGCCCCATTACCGTCGGTGCCCGGGCTTGGATCGCCACTCGGGCAACCGTGCTTCGTGGAGTCTCGATCGGCCCCAACGCCCTCATCGCGGCGGGTGCCGTGGTCAGCGAGGACGTCTCGCCGGGCGCGATCGTGCGGGCTCCGGAAAGCACCGTGCATGACTGATCGCGTTGTGGCTGGCACCGGACAGGGACCAGCTCGGGTGCTGGTGGTGGAACCGAACATGGAGGGCCACCGCTTCAACTATGCGCGGATCCTGGTGGCCGAGTGTCAGCATCGGGGGATCCCCGTCACCCTGGTGACCACGCCCACCGGACGTGCCGACTACCTCGCCAAGGCCGGTGCCACCGTGCCCGATGCCTGGGAGCTGGTGACTGATGGGACCCGACCGGGCGCTGCGGAGCTCGCACGGGTCAGCGAGAAGGTGGGTGCGACGACGGTCGTGGTGCCTGATGGTGACGCCATGGCGCTGGGTTTGGCCCGACGCCCGCGCTGGCGCAGCACCGCAGACCTGCGGATTCTCATCATGCGCGCGCACGCCCAACCCGGGCGATATCCCCAGC
>JAUNUL010000468.1 GCA_030538175.1 Propionibacteriaceae bacterium
GCGTGGACCGTGCCCTGCGGATGCTGGGCGGGACCATAGATCGAATACAGCTTCAGCGGCTGCTTCGGTGAATCGTTCACGATGTTGTGCCAGGTGCCGGCCGGGACGAGGATGGCGCGATCGGCTTGGGCGACACCCGCGAACTTCAGGTTGCCTTCGCTGTCACCGAAATAGACCTTGGCCTTGCCGGATTCGACCCGCAGGAACTGATCGACGTCGGAGTGCATCTCCAGGCCCACGTCACCGCCAACCGGGATGTTCATCAGCGTGACCTGCAGGGTCTCACCAGTCCAAGCCGCAGTCCGGAAGTTCGTATTGGCCTCCGTCACGTCCTCGATGTTGAACACGAATGGGACCTGTCCGGGATCGGCGGACCAGGCATCGGTCGCGCTGACCGGGGAGACGGTCGGGTTCGGCGTCGCCTCATCGGCATGGGGGTCGTCGGCCTGGGTGCGGTGCACGGTGCCCAGCGGGTGCTGCGCCGGACCATACATCGAATAGAGCTGCAGCGACTTCTTGCCGGTATTGACGATGTTGTGCCACGTGCCATCCGGAATAAGAATCACAGCACCGGGACCAACATCCTTGACATAAGTGAAGGATTCCTCGGTGCCCATCATGACGCGGGCGGTGCCACTCTCGACACGGAAGAATTGGTCGACACCGTGATGGATCTCAAGCCCCACGTCGCCGCCAACAGGAATGCTCATCAGCGTGAGTTGCAGATCCTTGGCGGTCCAGGCAGCCGTGCGGAAATTGCGGTTCTTGAGGGTCTCTTGGGCAATCATGAAGGTTGCCGGGGCGGCGCCCAAGTCCTTCACTGTGGTGCCGTAGCCGTGTCCCGTGCTGCTGATCGGGGCTCGATCCGGAGCGGCATGGGATGCCGGAATCATTGCCAGGGGAGCAGAAGCGAGGGATGCCGCGATCGCAATGGCGGCCAAGCGAGACTTGGGGGTGGGCATGATGACACTCCTTATGGGGGTGAGGATCACGTTTAATGCCACCATAACGGACATGCCGGAATAGGAATAGACTAAAAAGAGCCTAAAGATGTGATCCTGCCCACGCATCAACCCATCAAGGCGGCCAGCTGTGGATGGAGGAATCGGCCTCGCGGATCCAAACGGTGGCGTACCGACTGGAAATCGCCCCAGCGGGGAATAGACGTGAAGTCGAAATAGCGGGGATCAAAATATTTGCCCCAGTGCGGCAAACCAGCATGGGCCGCCAGCACTTCTTGGATCTCACGCAACAATTCCACCGACCCCTCACCGACCGAGCCATCGGCGCGCTGATAGACGACGAAACCGAACCAGCAGGTCGGCCGGGCGTACGCGGCGGCCAACCAGGCCTCGGTCGGTCCGGTCGGGCGCAGGATGACCGGATAGTGCAGCCGATACCGCGAGGTGGCCAGCAGCTGGCGGAGATCGTCGGCGGCAGCCCCGAAGCGGTCCAGTGGTACGCCGACCTCCATGTTGATCTGGGGGGCCGGGATGCCATTGCGGAAGATCTCGACCAGATCGCCGCTGGTGTCGGAATAGTCATAGAACCTCCCGACCGTGCGTTGGGGGGCGATCGAGCGATCGTCGCTGTTCAGCTCCGCACCCATGCGTTGCTGGGTCGCCTGCAGCACCGGATTCAGATCGTCGTGGGTCGTGGCCGTCGGATCGAGCACGGTGGTGGCATCGGCAGGGGAGACCTCCCAGACGTGGACGCGGTCCTCCTCGGTGAACCACCAAGCCTTGACGTGATCCGACCGGTCATTCCAGGTCTGGAAGTTCTCGCGCAGATCGGTGCCGGAGGTCGTGTACTTGTGTGCCACATAGTCCCGATTCGGCGTCACGGCGAGGGTGAGCTCGGTGATCAGACCGAGGGAGCCCAGGTGCAACTGGAAGGCGCCGAACGCTTCACCGCCGCGCTCGATGCGTCGGAGCTGGCCGGTTGCGTCCAGATAGTCGATCGACAGCACGGTGTCCGCGATCAAGCCCTCACCCGTGCCCTGGGCGTGGGTGCCGGTGCCGAGCGCACCGGCGATGGTCTGCTCGGTGAT
>JAUNUL010000469.1 GCA_030538175.1 Propionibacteriaceae bacterium
GTGCTACCGGTTCGTGTAGTGAACAAGGTCTGGGACTTGCCGGAGGGCACCTTGCACAGGCTCTCCTCGGTTCAACTGGCCGGCCGGACTTGCATCGAGGTTGATCAGATGCCCGGAGGTGCCGAGCCGAGGGGCGCGCTGGACGTGCCCACGGCCGGCATCGTGTCAGTAGCTGTCGATGGGCAAGGCGAGGCCGGCGTGTTCGTCCTGCCGGACGGAGCAATCCTCGAGGTCTGCGACGGGCGATGGGCCCCATTGCTACGCGAAAGGTCTTGACAGGAAGGTCCAGCCACTAGCAAAGTGGATGAAACGCGGGTTCTCAGAACGGAACAGGAGCAAAGGATGCGCAGACGTACTCTTCTCGGTGGGCTTGGCGCAGCGCTGCTGCTTGCTGGATGCTCCATCGCCCCCGCAGGGACCGGTGCCCCGACAGGCGCGTCTCAGGCGGGAGCCAATCAGTCGGCCGCGGCAGGTGAAGCAGGCGGCACGATCCGAGTGGGTGTGAACTCCATGCCACCTGGCCTAGGGAACCCCTTTACTGGGATCGGGGCACAAAGCGTGTACACGTGGAGTGCCATCTTTGACCCACTTGTGATGGTGGATAACAAGGGCGTGCCTCAGCCGTGGCTTGCTTCATCATGGCGGAACGTCGACCCGATGACGTGGGAGTTCGATCTCCGACCGGATGTCAAGTTCTCCGACGGCACCCCGTTTGATGCGGAGGCAGTGAAGGCCACAGTCGACTTCCTCGTCAGCGAGGCGGGGGCGGCCTCTGTGGTTGGGTCCGAGATGAGCATGCTTCAGGCAGCAACTGCGGTGGACTCTGATACGGTCCGGATCACCACCAAGCGTCCCGAGGCGAGCTTCCCTGCCCGCATGTCGGCGGTCTACATCGTGTCTCCGACTGCTTGGTCCTCTCTTGGCCCGGAGGGCTTCGCGGCCAAACCGGTGGGGACTGGGCCCTTCGTCATCGAGTCCATCAACGCGGAACGGGCGAGTGCGGATGCCTTCACTGACTCATGGCGAAAGCCCCAAGCTGAACGTATCGAGTGGACGAAACTCGCCGACGCTCCGTCACGCCTTCAGGCGCTCCCATCTAAGCAGCTCGACATGGCGATCTCGCTCCCCCCGGACCAAAGAGCCGACATCGAGTCCAGCGGCGAGACACTCAACGTCCAATCCGCGCCGCAGGTGATGGCGTGGGCATTAACCCAGACTATCGGTGGAGACAAGCCAGTTAAGAACCCCAAGGTCCGCCTCGCCCTGAACCACGCCATTGACCGTCAGGCGATCTCGGACTCGATCATGGCCGGATTGGCGCGGCCCGCCACGCAAGGTTCCACCGAGGGAACGTTTGGGTACAACCCCGAGATCAAGGGGTACGACTATGACCCCGCGAAGGCCAAAGAGCTGCTCGCAGAAGCTGGATATCCAGACGGATTCTCGATGACTGCCACTGTGACCGTCGGTTCGTTCCCGGGCGATGGAGACATCTACCAGGCAGTGGCCGCCTACCTGTCCGAGGTCGGTGTGAACGTGTCCTTCGAAACAGTCCAGTTCAGCCAGTGGCTCGAGCGTTACCAACAGAACACGTGGACGACAGACGCGTTCAACCAGTCTTGGAACGTCGCTCCGACGGGTGACGCCATTCGACCCGCCATGATCTTCTCCTGCCTGAAGGCCAAGCCATTCGTGTGTGACGAGTCACTTACGCCGCTGATCGAGCAAAGCAATGCAGAGTTCGATGTCGACAAGCGACGAGCACTCCTCCAGGAGATGGCGACGAAGTACTACGACAACCCGCCGAGCCTGCTGCTGATCGAGCAGGTCGACATCGTTGCCACTGGCGCGGCTGTGCGCGGATTCGAAATGACCAGTCGTTTCATCGCCTACGACAAGATCACAGTCCGCTGACGTTCTCCAGCTGGGGATCAGGAGGAGGGGGAACAATGCGTCCGAGGCAGCAAGGTCCGCGAACAGGCGTGCTCCGGCGGGTGGGTGTCAAGCTGGGTCAGTTGGTGATCCTGCTCATCGCGCTG
>JAUNUL010000470.1 GCA_030538175.1 Propionibacteriaceae bacterium
TCTCGGGCACGAAGTTCGCGCCGATGCCCTGGATCTTGTGCGGGCCGGGCTGGCCACCGGACAGGATCGGGGATTCCTTGGGCTCGACGGCGATCATCTGCACCTCGGGCTTGCGGGACTTCAGCACCTCGCCGACGCCGGAGATGGTGCCGCCGGTGCCGATTCCGGCCACGACGAAGTCGACTTGGCCGTCGGTGTCGTTCCAGATCTCTTCCGCGGTGGTCTTGCGGTGGATCTCGACGTTGGCCTGGTTGGCGAACTGGCGGACCAGCACTGCGCCCTCGGAGGCGCCGATCTCCTCGGCCTTGTTGACCGCACCCTTCATGCCCTCGGAGCCGGGGGTCTGCACCAGCTCGGCGCCATAGGCGCGCAGCAGGGCCTTGCGCTCGGCAGACATGGTCTCGGGCATGGTCAGCACCACGCGATAGCCGCGGGCTGCGCCGACCATGGCCAGGGCGATGCCGGTGTTGCCGGAGGTGGCCTCGACAATGGTGCCACCGGGCTGCAGCTGGCCGGAGGCCTCGGCGGCGTCGATCATCGCCACGCCGATGCGGTCCTTCACGCTGTTGGCGGGGTTATAGAACTCGAGCTTGGCCAGCACGGTGGCCTGGGAGTCCCCGACCAGCCGATTGAGGCGCACGAGGGGAGTCCGACCAATCAGCTGAGTCACGTCGTCATAGATAGTCATGCCCCATAGGAAACACCTATGACCCTATTGGGGCCAAACCTGTCCGTGATTTGGACGCATTTTCCGGGCTCATTCGCGGACACCGAGCGATGCTCATCCGCCGTTCATCTCGTGGTCCGATCGCGCTTGCCCGGACTTGGTTGACTGGGTTCCCGTGGAGAGTACGCGGAGACCCTGCCCCCCAGCGCGCCGCGCCAGCCGCCGACATCCGGTGGCCGGGCTCGTGGTGGTGGTGCTGCTGTTCCTGCTCGCCGCCTGCACGCCATCGACACCGGAACCGCCCCCGCCGCCCCCGCCGGATGGTTTCGTCGCCGCTGACGCCTGGCAGGAACGCCAGCGTGACTATCTGCGCCATGCCACGCGCACGCTGGACCGGCGCAACCCGGAGAGCATCCTGGCGGCGCTCGCCCGCAGCGGCCAGGACGACGGCTTCCGCACCGAAGCTGCCGCCATCACCCCTGCGGATCTCCAGCGCAACCTCGATCGTGTCGACCGGCACGTCGACACTTCCGACTTCGACCTGATGCGGCTGTGGCTGCTCTGGCGGGCTCATGGTGAGGCGCTCACCCCGGACACCCGGGCGGCTCTCGAGCAGCGCCTGCTCGGCTTTCGTTACTGGTATACCGACCCCCTCCCGCCAGCTGCCAACCCGCGCGGGGATGACCGCAGCGGGGTCGATCACAAGTGGTTCTGGTCTGAGAACCACCGCTTGATCGTGCATACGCTGGAATACCTGGCGGGCACGAGCCTGCCGGACGAGACGTTCTCGATCACCGGCGAAACCGGGCGTACGCACGCTGAACGCGGACGCGACCGACTCACGGCCTGGCTGGATGAGAAGGCGCGCTGGGGATTCTCGGAGTGGCATTCCGATGTCTATTACCCCGAAGACGTCCAGGCTCTGCTGTTGCTGTCGGAGTACGCCGAGGAGCCGATCGCCGCTCGTGCCCGAACACTGCTGGATGTGCTGTTCCTCGACTTCGCGGGCGCGCAGGTCGAGGGCAACTTCGGCACCACGCACGGCCGGTCCTATATGAAGGACAAGTCCCGGGCGGTCGACCAGAACACCCGCGACATCATCCACTTCCTCTATGCCACCAACCCGCACGGCTACGCCCCATGGGTGGATTTCGGTGCCCTGTTGCTCGCCACCTCCACGAAGTACCGACTGCCGGCGGTGTTCCAGCACATCGCGCTCGACCCCACTCCGAGCACCACCAAGCAGCGGATGGGGGTCGCTCTGGATCCCACCCAGCCGGTCACCGCCAATCCGACCCCGCCGCCGGGCACGTCGTTCACCGATCCGGACGCGTTGGCGTTCTGGTGGGACCGGGGGGCGATGACGGC
>JAUNUL010000021.1:0-5512 GCA_030538175.1 Propionibacteriaceae bacterium
CGGGCACTTCGTGAAGATGGTGCACAACGGGATCGAGTACGCCGACATGCAGTTCATCGCCGAGGCCTATGACGTGCTGCGCGCCGCGGGCCTGGAGGTGAAAGAGATCGCAGAGGTCTTCCGCGAGTGGAACACCGGCGACCTCGATTCCTTCCTGATCGAGATCACGGCCATCGTGCTCGACCAGACCGATCCGCGGAACCAGCAGCGACCGCTGGTCGACGTCATCGTCGATCAAGCGGAACAGAAGGGCACCGGTCGCTGGACGGCCCAGATCGCCCTCGAGCTGGGAGTGCCGGTGAACACCATCGCCGAATCGGTCTTCGCCCGCTCCACCTCCGGACACCCCGAACTCCGGGCTGCAGCCCGTCGGACACTGTCCGGCCCCGACCGCGCCATCACCGGCATCGATCGCGGCGAGCTGATCAACGCCCTGCGGGACGCGCTGTGGTCATCCAAGGTCATCGCCTATGCCCAAGGGCTCGACATGATCGAGGCGGCCAGCGCCGAATACGGTTGGGACATCGACATCGCCGGGGTCGCGAGCATCTGGCGGGCCGGGTGCATCATCCGGGCCCGGCTGCTGGAACGGATCCGTTCGGAGTACGCCGACAACCAGCTCACCAGCCTGCTCGAGGCCCCATCCGTCGCGGCAGACCTGGCCGAGGCCCAGACCGGTTGGCGCAAGGCGATCGCCACCGCGATCGCGGCCGGCGTACCCGTCCCCGGATTCTCCGCAGCCCTCGCCCACTATGACGCGATCCGCGCCGAGCGGTTGCCCGCTGCTTTGGTGCAGGGGCTGCGCGACTTCTTCGGCGCACACACCTATCACCGCACCGACCAGGACGGCAGTTATCACATCGAATGGAGTGACGACCGCCGGGAGACCCGCATGGACTGATCCCGTGGGGCCTCTCCCTCGCTGACCGGAGCGCCCGGGCGCCGCGCCGCCGGCGCACCTGCACCGCCCCTGACGCAGCGGGGGGCCGCCACGTGAGCCCACCGCCACACCAGGCCCCACGGCGGCCCGGGCTTAGGCCCCCGGGCCGCCGTCGTTGCTTGTCCGACGATCACTGTCGGGGTGCTGTCAGGCGCTCTTGACCTCCGCGTCCTCCTCGGACACATCGAGCCTGATCACGCCATAGTCATAGGCCTTGCGGCGATAGACCACGCTCGGCGCACTGCTGGCCTTGTCGACGAACAGATAGAAGTCGTGACCCACCAACTCCATCTGCTCCAATGCCTGCTCCAAGGACATCGGGGTGGCGGCGTGCATCTTCTCCCGCACGACGAGCGGCCCGTCTCCCTGGACTTCCATGCCAGCGACGGTGCGCGTCTCGTTGTCCTCCTCGCCGAGCTCGCTCTCGGGCAGCTCGGTCAGCCAATCAAGATCGCGGATCGTCTGGTGACCGCGATGGCCTCGACGATCACGCCGGCGATCCGCCGCGCGACGCAGGCGCGCCATGAGCTTGTCGAGAGCCATCTCGAACGCAGCAACCTTGTCGCTGGCGCTGGCCTCGGCGCGGATCACGGGCCCGCGGCTCCGGAGAGTGATCTCTGCCCTGACAGCTTCGTCGGGCGTCCGCTTCGTGCCACTGGCTGATATTTGAACCTCGACCCGGATGACGCGCTCGGAGAGCTTGTCGATCCTGGTGATGCGATCCATCACATGAGCACGGAACTCATCGGAAACCTGGCAATGCCGCCCAGTCACCGTAACGTCCATCACTACCTCCTAGGGTATGGGCTGTCCTGCGCGTCACCGGTCGGTAACCCCGCAGGGACACAAAAGGCACCTCGACCCACCCGTCCCGCGAAGCGAGATGGATGGCGTCTGCGGTGCCATACCTGAACGTTAGTCGGGTCGCGGAAGGTTTTCCAGCCATTCATCCCGATGTTCGCCAAACTCCTCCTTTCTGCCACTACCCCTAGGGTGGAAGAACAACAGAGGAGGCGTGCGATGGCCGGTGCACTAACGGGATCGATGTTTCTGGCGGGTGAGCAGGTCGCCGGGCTCGGCGAGCCTTTCCACGCGATCAACCCTGCTACCGGGCATGCCCTCGACCCGGGCTATCCGGCCGCGACCTCCACCCAGGTGGCGGCCGCAGCCAGCGCGGCGGGTGAGGCCTTCGCGGCGTACCGGAGCACCACGCCACAGGTCCGGGCAACGTTCCTGCGCAGCATCGCGGATCGCATTGACGCCGACCCGGAGCTGGTGGATCGGGTTCACGCGGAGACCGGCATCCTCCCCGAGCGGATCGTGATGGAGCGGGCGCGCACGAGCAATCAGCTGAGGCTGTTCGCCGACGTGGTGAACGAGGGCAGCTATCTGGGCGTACGCATCGATCACGGCGACACCGAGCGTCGTCCCCTGCCGAAACCGGATCTGCGCCATCGCTTCATCCCGGTCGGCCCGGTCGCGGTCTTCGGCGCCAGCAATTTTCCGCTGGCCTTCTCCGTGGCTGGTGGCGACACGGCGTCCGCCCTGGCTGCGGGCTGTCCGGTGGTCGTCAAGGCCCACGAGGCCCATCCGGGAACCTCCGAGATCGTCGGCCGCATCATTGCTGAGGCGGTCGCCGAGCAGGGCTTGCCCGCAGGCACGTTCTCGCTGGTCACCGGTCCCGCCCCGGAGGTGGGTCTGGCACTGGTCACCCATCCGGCCATCCGCGCCGTGGGCTTCACCGGGTCCCGGCGGGCCGGGCTGGCCCTGACAACAGCCGCCCAGAACCGTGCGGTCCCGATCCCGGTGTACGCCGAGATGGCGAGCATCAACCCGATCTTCGTTCTCCCAGGTGCGGCGGCGGCCCGAGCCGGGCAGATCGGAACCGGCCTGGTCGCGTCGGCGCTGTCAGCCTCCGGTCAACTCTGCACCAGTCCTGGACTGGTCTTCCTCCCCGAAGGTCCGGATGCTGATGCGCTCGTCGTGGCAGCGGCCGCAGCCATCGCGAACGCGCCGTCTGGCTGCATGCTCACCCCCGGCATCGCCACATCCTTCGAGGCCGGTGTGGCCCGCTTCGCCGCCGTCCCGGGCGTACGCCCGGTCGCACGCGCCACACCCGATCCCTCCCTCACCTCCCCCTGCACGCCGACGCTGTTCGAAACCGACCTGGCGACCTTCCGGGATCACCTGGCAGACCTGACGGTCGAAGTTTTCGGGTCGGTCACCCTGATCGTCCGGGTGCCGAACGAGACAGCCGACTGGTGGGCCACGCTCCTGCCCTTGTTGGAGGGTCAGCTGACCGCCACGATCCATATCGAGCCCACGGATCGGGAGCACGCGATCGACCTGTTGGCCGCCCTGGAAGTGCTCGCTGGCAGGATCATCGTCAACGGCTTCCCGACCGGGGTCGAGGTCAACGATGCGGTGATCCATGGCGGACCGTATCCGGCCACCACCGCCCCGGCGACAACCTCGGTCGGAACGCGCGCCATCGAGCGGTTCCTGCGGCCCGTCGCCTATCAGGACGTGCCGGGCGACCTGCTGCCGGTGGAACTGCGCGATGAGACCACCGGACTGTGGCGGCGCGTGGACGGCACGTTCACCCGGTGATCCGGGGGCCTCACGAGGAAGCACTGCCCCGGATCGGCAGACGCTTCACCGTGGCCGCCACTACCACAGCACCGAGCACGGGGTGCCCTGCCCGGGCGAGAGCTCTCGCCCCCGCGGCGAGCGAAGCACCGGTGGTCGTCACGTCGTCGAGCAGGATCGGGATCGACTGCTTCGGTGGGGCCCGCCGCAGGACGAGGTGATCCGCCTTGTTCGCCCACCGGTGAGCAGCATCGAGACCCACCTGGTCAAGCACCCGACCAGCCGTCCGCAGCGTCGCATGCACCGGCACTGGCAGGCCTGTCGTGCGCCGCAGGTCCCGGGAGGCCCGGCGAGCCAACAGCAGGGTGTGCTCAATCCCCCGGGCCCGCACGGCCGAGGCGGTCGATGGGATCGGCACGAGGTGATAGGCCGAACCCGGTCGCCCGAGTGCTGCCAACAGGCAGGCGATCGCGCGGACCAGCCGGGCTGCCAGGGGGACGGTCAGGCGGAGCAGCGCTTCATCCTTATAGCGCGACACCAGGCGAGGAACGACCCCCACATAGTCCCCGGCGGCCACCGTCGCCGGCAGGCCGGGTGGTGCCGGGTCCCGACTCACAAAGCGGACCTGCCCGGCCGCGAGCTGCGCACCACAGGCCGGGCACAGGCTGCGCCCCGGCCGGTCACAACCAGGACAGCGGGCACCGAGGAAGAGGTCAGCGGCGGCATCGACGAGGGTCATGCCCTTACAGTGCGAGATTGACCCCCGTTTGGTTCACCCCCATCGAACAAAACGGAAGAATCCGCCCGCCGGGTCAGCCGGCGTACGCCGCCGCCACCAGGCCACGGGCGAGCATCGGCCAGCGGTACTCATCCTCGAAACGCCACGCACCGTTCGTCCCGACCACGACAGCCCGCCCCTTCTCGCTGCGCGGAGAGGTCGCGACAGCGAACGACTGCCAGTTGTCGGGCTGACCGATCTCGTGGATGGCGGCACCCTGGATATCCACGTGGTACGGCCGCACGCTCTGGCGGCCTTCGCCACTGGCGAGGACAATCAGCTCCGTCGGCGTGAGCCAGCCCAGATCCACGATCCGGTCCGGCCGGGGCGTACCCCGCTCGGCCAGGACGATCTCGCGCCAGCCATCGATCACGATCGCCGGGTTGGTCCGGTTGATCCGGGCAACGCCCAGCTCAAGGCGTCCGTCGTCCGTGCGGCGTACGGCTGCGATGCGGGTGCCATCCGGCGAGATCCGGTACGCCTCCACCCGGCTCCCCGCGAACGCCTCGAGTCGGATGGGCTCCACATGATCATCCTCGATGCGATAAGCGACCTGTCCCCCACCGTCCTCGTCGGCGATCGTCCACAATTCGAGTACGCCAGCCCGCACGAATTGGGGGCGCAGGAGGTGCTGGGCCGTCAGCACGACAGGCGGATGATGGTCACCGATCGGGCCCGCGGTGAGCGCGTTCTCACCCACCCCCACCCACGCGATCCGGTCCCCGGCCGGTGAGACATCCATGCTGACGACGCCTTGGATCGCGCCGAGCGGCGCAGCCATGGGCTCGATCTCGGTGCCTCGCGCCGAATCGCTCACGGTGACAAAACCATCGGCCGTCGCCGCATAGAGCTGGCCGTTGCGCTGACTCGGAATGGGATCAAGCCAGGAGAACGCATGCATCCGGACGACCCCATCCTCGGCCTCCGGAACGGCATAAGGCGCTCCGTTCATCAGAAAGCGGACCCCGTTCACACCGTCGAGCTGACTGAGCGTCCACGTGATCTGTCCCGCCATGCGCGAACGCTGTTCGTCGGCCAGCGCTGCCACGGACTCGTTGAACGACACCTCCACGACACCATCGGCGTCGATGATCGCGGCCTGCACGTTGAGCCGGGCCTGGGCCGGAATGGCCGTGACCACACCGGGTGACAGCCAGTCAGAAGGACCACGCAGCAGCGCCTGCAGCAGGGCCGTCGGCGTGTAG
>JAUNUL010000021.1:5522-16650 GCA_030538175.1 Propionibacteriaceae bacterium
ATCGGGGACGACAGTCGTCCACGTCGGGTCAAAGAAATAGATGTTCGCGGTCCGATAGAACCGCTCGAACAGATAGCGGGACACGAGCAGACCGCTGGGCGGGTTGGTGATCCGCCATTCCCCGTCGATATCCCGTTTCACGCCGAAATCGTGGGTGAGAGTGTCGCTGTTCGCCCGGAACCCGCCATCGGGTCCCACGAAACCCCGCAAGGGCGCCTCAAGGCTGGCGCTCTCCGGGGTCGAGGTCACCCCATAGCCGTCCTCATAGACGGTGATGCCGCTCTCGGGACGCCAGGCATCACGGACATCGGTGGCGACATAGAGCCTGGCGATGGCATAGCCCTGCTGATAGTTCGCCATCGCCTGCAGGAACCCCTCCACGATGAGCCGTGGCGAGCCACCCGGCATCGGAGGCTCCGCCGCGACCTCCACCGAAACCTCCGGCAGCCGACTCGGACCGTCCGCCGGTTCGACGGGTCCCGCGGTCGGGATCCGCGCACAGGCCGACAGCATCAAGCTGAGGGCCACCACCAGCAACACCACGCCGCGTCGCATCACGCACCCTCCTCGGGGCCGGTGGTCAGGGCTGGCCGTGGGGTTTCGACCAGGTCTCGAGGTATCACCGGCAGCGGCGAGATCTCCAAGACGGTGGACGCTTCCCGGGGCAGCGTCAAGCGGAACTGCGCACCCTGTCCGGGACGGCCCCAGGCATTCAGCCAGCCGCCGTGCAACCGGGCGTCCTCCATGGCGATGGACAGGCCGAGGCCCGTGCCACCAACCGTGCGGTTGCGGGCCGGATCCGCACGCCAGAAGCGGTGGAAGACCTGCTTGACGTGGTTCGCCTCGAAACCGACCCCGTGATCGCGGACTGCAATGGCCAGCGCCTTGTCGTCACCGGCGAGCAGGATGTCGATGGGTCGCCCCTCCCCGTGCTCGATCGCGTTGGCGATCAGATTGCGCAGGATGCGCCGCACCCGGCGGATGTCGACCTCGGCGGTGGTCGGCCCGGTCGTGACCATCCGCAGCTCCGAACCGGTCCGGTCGGCGAACGGCTGCTGGGCGTCCATCTCGCTGCGCACGATGCCGGCCAGATCCACGACCTCCCGACTCAACTCGGCGGCACCAGCGTCGAAACGGGAAATCTCCAACAGGTCGCCGAGCAGGGACTCGAAGCGATCAAGCTCGTGCTGGAGCAGTTCGACGGCGCGCTGCTCCATCGGTTCGAACTCCTCGCGGGCATCGTGCAGCATTTCCGCCGCCATCCGCACCGTCGTCAGCGGTGTTCGCAGCTCGTGGGAGACGTCGGAGACAAAGCGGTGCTGGACACGGGACAGTTCCTCCAACTGGGAAATCTGTTTCTGCAGTTCGGCCGCCATGTTGTTCATCGTGGTGGCCAGCGACGCGAGGTCATCGGTGCCCCGCACCGTCATCCGGTCATCCAGGTGCCCCGAAGTGATCCGCTCGGCCTGCAGACGCGCCTCGCGGATGGGTGCCACGACCTGGCGTGACACCAGGGCCGCGATGATCGCGAGCAGCAGGATGAGCAGGATCCCGGTCAGGATCGCCGCCCGCTCCAGGACCTCCAGCGTCCGCTGCTCCTGGGTCAGGGGAAAAATCAAATAGATCGGATAGCGCGCCAGCGTCGGAGTTTCGAGGGTCGCCCCGATGGCGATGCCGGGCTCGTGGGCATCATCGCCATAGAGCACGCGGGTCGGCGTCACCCACAGGTGCCCCGACTCGCTGTTGGCAGCGACCTGTTCCCGCAGGATCGACGGCACCGATTCCGGCAGCACGCCCCCGGAGCGAATGTCGGAGACCGGGCCCTGCACGATCACCTGGTATTGCCCGGAGACCGCCCCACGGTTGGCCACCTCGAACGTCAACTGCGTGAGCAGGTCATTGACCGAGGTGGTGCTGATGTCCGCGGCCCGCAACTGGCGTTGGGCGGTGTCGATGGCGATTGACGCCTCGGCGATCGCCGCATGGCGCTTCGCCGTGACGACGCCTTCGGTTGCGAGGGCAAGCAGAAAGACCCCACCCAGGGTGATCACGAGCACCGAGGCCACCAGCGTGCTGCCGATGACCCGCACGGGTAAAGAGGACCACCACAACCGAGCGGGTGCGCTGAACAGTCGCCCCACCCGCTGGTGATAGGCCTGATCAGGCAAGCTCGCCGGCCTTGTAGCCGATCCCCCGCACCGTCACCACGATCTGCGGCCGCTCCGGGTCGAGCTCGATCTTCGACCGCAGGCGCTGAACGTGCACGTTGACCAGCCGCGTATCAGCGGCATGGCGATAGCCCCAGACCTCTTCCAACAGCGTCTCCCGGCTGAACACCTGCTTGGGCTTGCGGGCAAGCGCCAACAGCAGGTCGAACTCCAGCGGCGTCAACTGGATGGCAACGCCACCACGCTTGACCGAGTGGCCCTCGACCGAAATCGTCAGGTCCCCGATCCGCAAGAGGTCGCCGTCGCTGGTCTCAGCCAGTCGGCGGAGCCGGGTCCGGATCCGCGCCACCAGCTCCTTGGCCTTGAACGGCTTCGGCACATAGTCATCGGCACCGGCCTCAAGCCCCTGCACCACGTCGAGCGTGTCCGTGCGTGCTGTGAGCATGACGATCGGCACACCCGACTCCGCCCGGATGTCACGACAGATGGACACCCCATCCCGTCCGGGAAGCATCAGGTCAAGCAGGACCAGGTCCGGCTGGGTCTCCCGGAACGCCTGCAGGGCCCGATCCCCGTCACCGCACCAGGCGGTTTCGAACCCCTCCTGGCGCAGCACGATCTGCAACATTTCGGCTAGCGCCGCATCGTCATCGACGACCAGGATGCGAGCATTCGGCTTGTCCGTCACCTGTTCCCCTCTCTCCAGGCTGGGCTCATCCTACGGCTCCCGCCCCCTGGACCCTCGGTGCACGCGACCGTGTCCCGGTGCGTACGCCGATCCGGTCGGACAGGGATCGCGCCCCCAAGGCTGCGCGGTCATCGGGTGCGGAGGGCGTGCAGTTCGCCGACAGGGAGGTTGGTGGGTGGACCGGTGCGTTCGAGTTCGAGGGTGCCCGTCGCGCCAAGGGCGGTCCAGGTGATGTCCCAGACGGTGGTCGCAGTGACCGCGAAGGTTGAGCCGGGTGGGGAGGGCTTCTTGTAGACATGCCCGCAGGTGGGTGAGGGCGCGCCGGGCTCGACGCCGGGGTGCCAGGACGTGGTCCGCCCGCAGAAGACGCGCGTGCCGTCGCCGAGATCGAACCGGGTGGTACGCCGGGTGGCGCTCAGCGTGAGCGTGATGCCTTGTTGGGTGATGGTGGCGGTATGGGTGTCGGGGCCGTCGGTCCACAGCCAGAGCGGGTACCCCACCGCAACCATGTTCCATTCGTTGACGTGCGGAGGCGGCCCCACCTGGGCTTCGGGCAGCGGGATCGGCAGACGGAGCGCAGCAGCCCGGGCGATCACGACCGGGTTGACCGCAGGCACTGCTGCGGTACCGGTGTTGCCGGCGCCTGCGGCTGCCTGGCCGGCAGGTGGGATGAACCCGCAAAGCAGGTCGACCCCGTCAGCGGCCGTGCCGCAGTCCAGGGGCGGGGGGTTTGCTGCTGCTTGTCCGGCCCCCACCCCACCCGAAGCGGCCTGACGGTTTCCCGTACCGGTCTGGCCTGAGGTGTTGTTGCGAGCCGAGTTCCGTTGGGCATCAGGCTGACGGTTCTGGCGTTTGTCTGGCGAGCCCTGGCCTCCTGTCCCGGGCGACCCAGGGATGACCTTGCGCACATCCGCCTCCACGTCAGCCCCACCCTGCGATGTACGCACTCTGGTAGATCGGACTGTGTCCTTGCTGGGGTCGGGGTTTGGTGTTGGTGGCGCAGGGTGACCGACCAAAGGAATCGTTACCAGTAGGGCCACCATCAGGGCAGCTAGGGGCCGAGGAGTCAGGGTGCGCATTCATCGACCAGCTTCATGTCAGATGCCATGATCTTCATTCGACCGTCCACGCGACCCAGATATATGTTGCCATCTCCGATACCACCCTGGTAGGTGCCTTCAGAGTCCTGGAACCATCCCTGACTGCTGTCCTCGCAGACATAGAGGGTCAGCCGTGGATCAACCCCACTGAAGTTACCGCCTGGGGCGGGCTTGACCGTGACGGTCGGCAATGGCCCTCCGACCGTTTCCCCGGACGCCACCTGCTCTCTCAGGATCGCCATGTTCGCATCGAGGTACTTCCCTGTGCCGTTGTCGAGGAGGATCTGGGTCGGCTCAAGGGCCCCTCCCTCTCGTTCGAGACGGGTCACCTCATCGAAGAAGGTGCGATACACCCGCTCTGCCTCCGCGGACAGTTCTTCCTGAGTGGGTTCTTTCGGTGTGGCCGGCGCTGCGATGACCGATGGTGTGGGCGCTACACCGGATGGTGGGCTGGCCTGGTTGCTGCAGCCGCTCAGCAGCACGCTGCCGAGCACAAGCAGGAGGGTGATCTTCTTCATGGGGGGTCTTCCTGGGTGGGGTGCTCACCAGTGTTACCGGCTCGATGCCCTTCCCCGGGGGTTATCCACCGCCCAGACCCCTTTTTCGGACGGATTGTTCCACTTTCTTCCCAGACGAATTTCAGCAAAACCTGCATCCATCGCCGCGTGGTCACCGCTCGACTAGGGGAAACACCCCCGAACCGGCGATCTGGATGCAACTTTTGCCCAAACGGCGTCGAATGACCCCCGAGCCGTTGGGCCGGGTCAGTTGTCGTCCGGGCTATCGGTCCATGTCGAATAGATCGCGGTGTCCGGATCCTGGCGCCGCAGCACCCGCTGCCACAGATCGCTTTGATCGATGCCGAAGACGTCATCATGGCGGGATCGGGCCACGAACCAGGCATCGCGCGCAAGCTCGGATTCCAGCTGCCCGGGCGCCCAGCCGGAGTACCCCGCGAAGATCCGCAGGGCATCGAACGCGCCCGCAACCAACTCGATGGGCGTATCCAGGTGGAGCAACCCCACGGAGTCGAACAGGCGCCGCCAACCCGGCGGCTCCTCCTCCCCACCGACACTGGCCAGACAGATGGCACCGTTGCGCGATACCGGGCCCCCATCGAACAGCACCGGCGGATCGCAGACGACGCTCTCCCAGCCAGGCAGGACGGAGGACAACTCCAGCTCGGAATGCTTGTTGAGGATCACGCCGAGGGTGCCGCTCGCGTCGGCGTCAATGACGAGCACGACTGTGTAGTCAAAGATCCCGTCCTGGAGCACCACGTGGGAGATCAGCAGATCCCCCGGCTCAACAACGCTCACAAGCGGATCCTCCTGCGGTCAGCCGAAGCGGGCACAGGATGCACCCTACCGGCCCGCTCCGGGGACGCCCTTGACCCCGACCTTGACCTCGACCAACAATCCAGGAATAATGGTTGAACATTCAACGTTAGGTGAGGACATGACCCGCCAACCCACACTTTTCCTGAGCCATGGCGCCCCGCCACTCGCCGATGACCCGCTGTGGACACGCCAGCTGGCCGAGTGGTCCGGCGAGCTGCCCAAGCCGAAGAACATCCTGATGGTCTCTGCCCACTGGGAGACCCGCCCGATGGCCGTGTCGGCCCACCGCGAGGCACGACCGTTGCTCTATGACTTCTGGGGGTTCCCGGAGCGGTACTACACGGTGACCTATCCCGCACCCGTTGCCCCCGACCTGGCCGGCGATGTGGTGGCCCGCCTGGGCGCTGGCAACGTCGCGGTGGATCACGATCGCGGCCTCGACCATGGGGCGTACGTGCCGCTGGTCGAGATGTTCCCCGACGCCGACATCCCCGTGCTGCAGCTCTCGCTGCCCACCCTCGCACCCACGGAACTGTTCGAGATCGGCAAACAACTGGCCCCCCTGCGCGATGCCGGCACGCTCATCGTCGGATCGGGCTTCACCACGCACAACCTGCGCTGGTTCAACCCGAGCCAGCCCGCGGATGCCCCCGCCCCGACACCGTCCGTGGAGTTTGACCACTGGGCCGCTGAGAGCGTTGCGGCGCGGGATGTGGATGCGTTGCTGAACTTCGCCGAGGTCGCACCCGCGGCCCACGAGGCACACCCCCGCACCGAACACTGGGCCCCGCTCTATGTCGCGTTGGGCGCGGCTGATGCCGGAGCGGGTACGCCGACCTCGGTGATCGATGGGTTCTGGTTCGGGCTCGCCAAACGCTCCTGGCAGTTCGACTGAAACCTGGGTACCGCATAGGCACCAATTCACCCGCCGCCACCTGCTGGCTGCGCGCTCCGGCAGGCATGGAGCGCGGCCGACTCACGCGGTGTCGCTGGCTCTCCCTCCGCCAGAACTGGCGAATCGAGCTCGGTAGTCGGTGGGTGTGGTCCGCAGGTGCGCGATGAAGGCGCGCCGCAGACTCTCGTCACTGCCGAAACCACTCAGCCGCGCAGCATGGGTGACGGTCTCCCCAGCCAGGATGTGTTCGCGCGCTACGTCGAGACGGACCGACTCGAGCCACTTCGACGGCGTGGTACCCAACTCCTGACGGAACAAGCGGGTGAGGTGCCGGGTGCTGATGGATGCCCGCGCGGCCATGGCGGGAACACTGTGGTCAGCTGTCGGATCGGACATCACGGAGGCGATGGCCGGCTGCAAGGTGTTGGAGGCCAAACCGGACGAGTCCGCGCCGGACGAGAATTGCGCTTGACCTCCGGGCCGTTGGAGAAACACGACCAACTCACGTGCCAGTTCGCGGGCCACGTGCACTCCGAGATCGTCCTCGACGAGGGCGAGAGCCAAGTCGATCCCCGCCGTAATGCCGGCGGAGGTGAAATAGCGACCATCCCGGGCCCGGATCGTGTCCGGTTCCACGCGTACGCCGGGATAGCGACGGGCCAACTCGCCGACTGCGTTCCAGTGCGTCGCCGCCCGCCGGCCGTCCAGCATGCCTAGCTCGGCGAGCAGGAACGCCCCCGTGCAGACAGCTGCCACGCGTCGAGCATTCGTGGCGACGTGCGCGGTTGCCGCCAAGAGCTCGGCAGCCGGTGCGCGATCCACCAGGTCGTCCGCCCCGGGCACGACAACGGTGTCCACTCCTGCCATGTCGGTCGCCCGGACCGTGCCGGCCAGCACCATCCCCGAACTGGTCCTGACCTCGCCACCCTGCGGGGAAAAGTAGGTGAGCTCGTAGGCGCTGGGGCGTACTCGGGAGAAGGCCTCGGCGGGGCCGGAGACATACAACATGGTGACTCCGTCATAGACCAGTACGCCGACCCGAATCATGTCTGAATCCGTGGGAAGCAAGGCAGAAACGACATGGCAGGACCGTACCACCGCGAGTCAGGATGAGAGTCCACCAATGCAGAGGAACGAGGAGACATGGCCGAGAGCATCGCTGGGATCACAATCCCGGACAGCACCCTTGCCCGCGAAGCGACGGAGTTGGTGCGTGACGCCGCATCCGACCTCGTCTTCCATCACTCACGACGCGTGTTCGTGTGGGGCGCGCTGCGTGGCATCGAGACGGGCGTATCCGCTGATCCGGAGTTGCACTATGTCGGTGCCATGTTCCACGATCTCGGCCTGACCGACGCGTACAAGACGGAAAACCAGCGCTTCGAAATCGACGGTGCCGACGAAGCGCGGCGCTTCCTGCTCAGCCATGGGATCAGCGAGAGCGACGCCACCGATGTGTGGAATGCCATCGCGCTGCACACCACGCCCGAGATCCCGCTGCACATGAGCCCGGTCGTGGCACTGGTGACGCGGGGCGTGGAGTTCGATGTGCTCGGCATCGGCTATGACGCCATCACGGACAGCCTGCGCGAGGAGGTCGTGGCCGCCCACCCCCGACCGGATTTCAAGAATCAGATCCTTGGCGCCTTCCACCAAGGCCTTCGACACCGGCCCGACACGACCTTCGGAAACGTCAAGGCCGACGTCCTGGCCCACTTCGAGCCGGGCTTCACCCGCGGAGACTTCGTTGACGTGATCCAGTCTTCCGCCTGGGCCGAGTGACCAGTCACCAGCCATGGTGATCGAGTGGCGCGCACCGATCGCGCCACTCGGTCACACGATGATCACGTGCAGACGACGAGATTGCCCAACGCGACGAACTGCCAACCGCTCTGGTCGTTGCGGTATGTCATGGTGAAGTTGCTGATGCCCGCGTCACTCGTGGCACTGATGTTCTGATAGCCGGGAAGCGCTGAGGTGCCCTGCTGCGCGGGACGGGTCATTTCAGTTCCCGCTGGGAGCTCGAGGGTTCCGGACGAGGCCGCAGGTGACAGATTGTCCATCACACCAGCACCGCTGCCGGTGACGGTGACCGGCACATTGAACTTCACATAGTCGCCGTATTGGCTGTTGATCCGGGACAGGTCGTAGAGCGAAGTCGACAAGCTGCGCACGGGCGTACCGGACAACGAATAGCTCAACGTCGATACCGACCCGCCCTGCTGATTCAGCACCAGGCCCTTGCTGAGGTAAGGGATGCGCACCGCGGGCAGGTTCTGCCCCCGGGCCATGTTGCTCAGTGAGCCGTGCCCCTGGCCCGAACCCTGCGAGTTGTAGACGGCCCCCGTCCACGACAGGGTGATCGACAGCGTCGGCGCGGAACAGCGCGGGGTGCCCGAACCCCTATAGGTCAGCGGCATTGTGAAGGTTGTGCCGGAAGTGCGCCAATAATAGGTCGAGCTGGGGATTTGGCTCCAGTCGAGTTCGAAGCAGTCACCACATGCTGACGCGGCGAACGCGGGCGCAGCGGTGGCCATGGCCACGGCGGGCACCGACCACGCGGCCCCAACCGCCAATCGACGACGCGAGATCGTCGGCTGAGCGTGTCCTTGTTCGTTCATGGATCGAGCCTCCTGGTTGACGCTGTCGAGTCGGCACTATCCCTCGGCGAGCATGCGCAGGGCAGCCATGCTCGAGCTTAACGGTTCTCAGGCGGGCCTCAGGACCGGTGGACACCTGCACTGGCGGTTGTCGCCACCAAGGCCTCGCTGGCGCCGAGGCCATCGAGGAAGTCGTACGCTGCGACGCGACCCATGAGGGCGCACAGGATCGCGGCCATCGGTCCGTGGATCTGCGGCCCTTCGCCACGAGTCCAGTCCGTGTCGACGGCTCGCCACTGGAACCGCACCAATCGCCGCGTCACCGGGATCGTGAAGCGCTTGGGCAGACTCCAGGTGCTGTCAGCTGCCATGGCTGATGCTGTCGGGTCGGCGTCGATGCCGCGCCCGAGGGCTAGCGCGATGTCGTGATGGTGCACGATCGCGTCGATCAGGTGGTTGATGTCGGTGGTGCCAAGGACGTGCTGGTGATGCCCGGGGAGTGTGCCAACTTCGGCCAGCAACTGCTCCGTCGTCCGCGCCGCCGCCCAGATCGTGGTCACGTCATTCATGGGAGCCTCCTTGTGAAAAGCGTTCGACCAGGCGAGCGAGCGGTGCATGGGGAGCGAAGGAGCCGGACGGAGCAGACCCCTGCATTGATACTACATTTGTAGTCACGCTCGCGAAAGACCTGCACGTGAGGCGAGTTCACTACCCGGACCCACGATGCTCGCGCCCGTTGGAGCGCCTACCGCTGGGCCCAGGACTCCAGAGCGCCTGAGATATCCGACAGGGTCGCAGCGCCACTGGCAACCGCAATCACAAGGTCGAAGGCCGCTTCATCGGGCGCCTCGATCCAGACTCCGTTCACGTCCAGAAAGACAACTGTCGCCAGCCAACCCAGCCGCTTGCTGCCATCAACCAGCGCGTGATTGTTGACCACCGAGTCCAGCAAGGCCGCAGCCTTGAGGAACAACGTTGCGTACGCCTCCTCGCCCCACAGCGACGTCCTTGGCCGATGGCCGGCAGATTCCAGCAGTCCCACATCACGCACCGGGCCGACCGCCAGGTCATCGACGAGCGCCAGCAGATCCTCTGTCGTCAGGAAGACCGTCACCTGCCGAGTCGCTCCAGAACCTCGGCATAACGCGTCCGAGCGCGCGCCGATGACGCAGCCACTGCCCGCACGTGCCCGCGGCGCTCCGCTACCTCGTGGATTGCTCTGATCGTGGCTTCCTGCTTGCTGATGCCATCCTCCTCGGCCAGGGCAGCCAGCACCCGCTCGTCGTCTTCGTTCAACCGCAGAGTCATTGCCATGTCCCGATGATACCAAAGCGGTATCAAGGCCCGCTTGGGCGCTTTAGCCCAACCCAGGCCGACAGATTTCTTCACCCTCGAGGAATAGCTGTCCCACCAGCGCTTCCTGACCACACCGGAGACGCACTGAAGCGGTGAAGAGGTGGACGGTCAGCGCGCCCATCGCATTAGCCTCGGATCGTGACCGACCACATCCGCCCACGCCGCGACGACGACCTCAACGAGCTGCTCGCCGTGCTGGCCGAGCAGCAACCGACGTCGCTCTACCCCATCACCTGGCCGCCTCCCCCGCCCGCACGGAATTTCGTGGAACGCCCGGGGAATGTCGCGGCCTGGACGGCGGTTCGCGGCGGCGCGCTCGTCGGGCACGCCTGCGTCGAGAGCCCCGCCACGGATACGTGGGACGATGCCGTGCTCGTCGATGCCTGGTCGACCGCCCACCAGCAGCCCGCTGAGGAGCTCGCCGTGGTGTCAGCGCTGTTTACGTCCACTGCCGTACGCGGTTCAGGCCTGGGTGGACGGCTGCTGAACACCGCCGTCGAGTGGATCTGGGACCAAGGGCTGGCCGCCTGCCTCAGCATCCTCCCGGGACCAGGCCCAGCACTCGCCATCTACCAAACCCACGGCTGGAAGATCGTTGGCGAGAGCCGGCCGGGCTGGGTCCCAGAGGGAGCTCCGTCGATGCTGGCCTTGGCGCTGAGCCGATCACAGACTCGGGGCTAGCCACTCTCCACTCACGCCTTCATCCGCCAGGCGCCAGGGTGGCTGTCGTATCGCGCAGCAAGCGTGGTTGCTCGATCATGCAACGCAACTCTCAAGGTGTCCGGCGCCAGGACTTCGGCGTCGGTGTCCAGCTGCCAGATGGCCCACAGCGCGTGACGCAAGTCCTCGAATGTCACTTCGAGGCGCACCCAGCCGTTGGATTCGGCTTCCTCCGTTCGAACTGCACGCGCTGCGTCGAGCAGTTCTTCCCTGCGGGCGGCGTGAACTCTGACTACCACGGGAATGTGGCCTTCGGAGAGG
>JAUNUL010000471.1 GCA_030538175.1 Propionibacteriaceae bacterium
CGCCATCGCCGTTGATGTCGAGCAGAGCGATGTCGAACTGCCGGTCCGGTGCGTGGTCGAGATCGATCAGCCCGACAGTGCGGCCATCGGTGAAGTCGATCAGCATCGAGTCGATCCGGTCCTCGGGGGGCAACTCGGAGTCATAGGGATCCTCGTTCACGGGTCCTTGCGTGGTCGCGTCCGAATCGGTCATCGTGCCCCTCCTGACATCGGTGAACCTGCCCTCGAGGTTACCGGCTTGGACGCCCGGATGACAGGTGCGTCATTCACCCCGGACTTGCCCGTGCCGCGGGTTGTCATTCGGTCTGCGCGCGCAAGTACCGCCCGAAGTGCGGCACGGTGAACGCGATCAGCCCCCGTTCGCCGGAATAGATCAGGCCCTTCTTCATCAGGGAGTCCCGGGCCGGGGACAGCGACTGCGGTTTGCGGTTGAGGTGCTTGGCGATGTCGGCGGTCGGCACTGCTTCGACCGGCTGGTCGCCGTCGCCCGCGGCGTACGCCAGGTCGGCCATCGCGCGCAGATACTCCCGCTCGCCCGGGGTCGCCCGCTCGAACCGAGACCCGAAGAACCCGATCGCCAGCTCGGACTCGGCCTCCGGGGCGGCGACGCGGACGTCCTCGGCGGTGATCGGGGAGCGGGGTGCGACGTCCCAGCAGACCTTGCCGTATGCCTGGATGAAGTACGGATAGCCACCGGTAGCGGCGTACATCGCGGCGAGGGCATCGTCATCCCACACCGCGCCCTCGTCCTCGGCCGGGGTCTGCAGCGCGCGGGTCGCCTCGTCGGGGTCGAGCCGGTCGATCCGGGAATAGCGGAAGAGCCGCTCGGAATAGGACTTCGAGGCCGACAGCACCGCGGGCAGGTGCGGGAGGCCGGCGCCAACCACGATGACCGGGAGCGCGTTCTGGGAAATCTCGTGGCAGGCCGCGCACAGCGCTGAGATGTCCTCGGCCTGGAGGTCCTGCATCTCGTCGATGAAAATCGCGACGCCCTTGCTGACGTCCTGGGCGAGCCCGCCGACATCGGTGAGCAGCTCCACCAGGTCGATCTCGATGTCCCCGGAGTCCGCACGGCCGGGCACAGCCGGCACGTCGATCCCCGGCTGCCACCGGTCGCGGATCTTCGCGCTCGGTGCGGCATCGCGCAACGCGAACGACTTGATCACCCCAAGCACCTGCTCGACGTCCTCGCCCGAGGGGTGACCGAGCTCGCGGACGGCGGTGTGCAGGGCCGCCGACACCGGCCGCCGCAAACCCTGATCAGGCCGGGCCTCGAACTTGCCGGAGCCCCAACCGCGGCGTACCGCCCCCGAACGAAGGGTGTTCAGCAGGACCGTCTTGCCGACCCCGCGCAGGCCGGTCAGCACGATCGACCGTTCAGGGCGGCCCTTGGCGATGCGCTCGAGGACCACCTCGAACGTGCGCAACTGCTCATCACGGCCGGCGAGCTCGGGCGGGCGCTGGCCAGCGCCGGGGGCGTACGGATTGTTGATCGGATCCACGCTCAGACTGTATGGCCCTGTCTAGCCGTTTCCGCAGAACTGCGCAGAGACACGCAGGGAACTATTCGGTTAGCAGGTCCAGCCCAGGAACGTCAGTGAAGATCGCGTCTCCGCTGAGGAGCTTCAGGCCATAGGCATGTGCGCTCGCGGCGACCCAGGCATGGCCCATGTGCACCTTGTTGCCGAGTGGGTGGCCGCCTGCACGCAGGTGGCACGCAGCGAAGCGAAGGCGGAGATCACTTCCGATGAAACCGGCAATGTCGCAGTCGCCATGAAATGGCGATTCAGGGCGTGCATGCGCGCCGGCCCCCAGTTGCGGACTTGAGCACCGAACCTGATTTCGCCCTCCGTTTGAGCGGCGATGACTATCTGCTTTCCGAGCAGCAGTAGCCGCCAGACCGTTGCCTCGTGATCCTGCTCGCGTGGCGTGATGAGCAGGCGACTGAACACATCGGTGTCCACCACCACCAAGTCGTCAAGCACGAATCACCGCCATGAACGCCTCGAACTCGTCGTCGGACA
>JAUNUL010000022.1:0-6923 GCA_030538175.1 Propionibacteriaceae bacterium
CATCGAGCGACGCTCGACTCAACGTGAACGTTGGCTAGGCACACCCTCTCACCGACTGGCCAATGGTTCGATAGCTTCGCCCAATAGGGCTAGCATGTCCCCCGCCGGGCATCGTGCGCGGCCATGTGTGTGAAGGGGATGTCCGTGAGACGTCGTGTGGGGTCGCCCGCCAGCGAGCAGTTCAGCTGCTCTGCTCGTCTCGCCCGCAACATGATGCGCATCCCGCTGCCCGTCGGTCGCTGACCACACCCTCGCTGTCCGCGTACGAGCACCTCGCACGCTCGCCCGGACGCCTGCTCGGCGGGGCACGCCCACGGCGCAGCCAGCACCCTCACCCACATCACGTCACAAAAGGAAACCCATGCGAATCACCCGTTCTCTTCGCCGTGCCCTCACCGGCGTCGCGGCCACCGCGGCCCTCGCGCTCGCCCTGAGCGCCTGCGGCGGCACCCAGCAGGCCACCAACACCCCGATCACCGAGGACTCCACGATCTCCCTCGGTGTCGTCGGCGCGTCCAAGGATCAGTGGACGGCGTTCCGCCAGAAGGCCGATGAGGCCGGCATCAAGGTCGAGATCAAGGACTTCACCGACTACACGACCGAGAACCCGGCCGTGTCGGACGGCTCGCTGACCGCGAACCAGTTCCAGCACATCCTTTATCTGGCGCAGTACAACAAGGACAACAACGGCACTCTCGTGCCGATCGCGTCCACCGCGATCTATCCGCTGGCGCTGTATTCCAAGCAGCACGCCAAGATCGACGACATCCCCCAGGGCGCCCAGATCGCCATTCCCAATGACGAGACCAACAAGTCCCGCGCCATCCACGTCCTCGCTGAGGCCAAGCTGCTGACGCTGAAGCCGAACACCGGTGTCATCGCCAACGAGGAGAGCATCGACGCCGGCGCCTCCAAGGTGACCGTCGCCCCGATGGACGCCCAGCAGACGGTGACCGCGCTGCCGTCCATCGCCGGTGCCGTCGTGAACAACGACTTCGTCCAGGATGCCGGTCTCGATCCCCAGACCGCGCTGTTCGAGGACAACCCGAGCTCGGCAGCTGCGCAGCCGTACATCAACGTCCTCGTCGTCCGCGAAGCCGACGCGAAGAACGAGCAGCTGCTCAAGCTCGGCCGGATCCTGCACGACCCGGCCGTCGTGGACGCGCTGAAGAAGAACTCCGCGGGCTCTGCGGTCATCGTCGACAAGACCCCCGAGGAACTGCAGCAGATCCTCGCCGACGTGACCAAGTCCCTCGAGCAGGGCTGATCCCTCTCGATGGCTGACTCCATCATCACGTTTGACGGCGTGCACAAGACCTTCGGCGAGGGTCCGGAGGCGGTGCACGCCGTCAGCGATGTGTCGTTCGAGATCCCCGCGGGTGAGATCTTCGGCGTGATCGGCTTCTCCGGTGCGGGGAAGTCGACCGTCGTCCGCCTCATCAACGGGCTCGAACGGTCCACCGCCGGCCGCATCATCGTCGACGGCTTCGAGATTTCCTCGATGTCGGAGAGCCAACTGCGCAAGGTCCGCCCCGATATCGGGATGATCTTCCAGCAGTTCAACCTGTTCTCGTCGAAGACGATCGCGGAGAACGTGGCGTACCCATTGCGGCTCGCCAAGTGGGATGGAGTACGCCGCCGCGCCCGCGTGGCCGAGCTGCTCGAGTTCGTCGGGTTGAGGGACAAGGCGAAGGCCTATCCGGCCCAACTGTCCGGTGGGCAGAAGCAGCGCGTCGGCATCGCCCGCGCCCTGGCCACCGGCCCCAAGATCCTGCTCGCCGATGAGAGCACCTCGGCGTTGGACCCGCAGACCACCTATGAGGTGCTGGAGCTGCTGCGCCGGGTCAACGAGGAACTCGGGCTGACCATCGTCCTCATCACCCACGAGATGGATGTGGTCCGCCACCTCTGCCAGCGCGTCGCGATCATGGAAGCCGGCCGAGTCGCCGAGGTCGGCTCGGTCTATGACATCTTCGCCGCCCCCAAGCAAGAAGTCACCCGCCGGTTCGTGCAGACCGCGCTGCGGGACCGCCCCACCCCCGATGCGTTGACCCGTCTGGCCCATGCCCATCCCGGGCGGCTCGTGACCGTCCCGGTCGTGGATGACCCGGAGGTGGCCGGCGTACGCAACTCCGCGTTCGCGCGCCACGGGGTGCAGGCCCAGGTCGTGTACGGCGGCATCATCGAGATTTCCGAGCGGCCGTATGGCTCGCTCACCTATGCCCTGACCGGCACCGACGCCGCCATCGATGCGGCGCTGGCCGAACTCGCCAACACCGGCGGCTACGAGGAACACCGACGGGAGCTGCGATGAAGTTCGATTTCGCCGCCAACGGCGGGGTGTTCCTCGAGGCGATCGTCACCACGTTGTACATCGTCAGCGTCGCCCTCGGCACGGGCGGACTGGCGGGGCTGGGGCTCGGCGTACTGCTCTTCATCACCCGCAAGGGTGGGCTGCGGCCGAACGCGCTGATCTTCAACGTGCTGAACGTGCTGATCAACTTTTTCCGGCCGATCCCGTTCATCATCTTCGTCGCCGCGATGGGGCCGCTGACCCTCCAGGTCGTCGGCTCCAGCATCGGCACGAACGCGTTCATCTTCCCGGCCGCGCTGATGGTGACCTTCGCCTCGTCACGGCTCGTGGAGCAGTCCCTGGTGTCGCTCGACCCCGGCATGATCGAGGCCGCGCGGTCCATGGGTGCCTCCACCTGGACCATCATCCGCACGGTGGCGATCCCGGAGGCGCTGGCGCCGCTGATCCTGGCGTACACGTTCCTGTTCGTCGCGGTGGTCGACATGTCGGCCCTGGCCGGGATCGTGGCCGGTGGTGGCCTGGGTGCGTTTGCGCTGTCGTACGGCTATCAACGCTTCGACTGGGCAATCACCTGGATCACCGTCGGTGTGATCGTGCTGTTCGTCCAGTCGGTGCAGTTCCTCGGCAACTGGCTGGCCCGCAAGGCGCTGCGGCGCTGACTGATCGGGGCGCCAGGCCGGTCGCGGGGCTGGGCCCTAGGCTGATCGGCAAAACGCCGACCAGGGAGAACACCATGCACGAGGCCGTCACTCCTCTCGCCCCGTTGCTTGGCACCTGGCGCGGCCAGGCGCAGGGGGAATACCCGACGATCACGTCGTTCGCGTATGCCGATGAGTGGGTGTTCACCGAGAACGGCAAGCCCTTCATCCACTTCGTTGAACGCACCTGGATCGATGACGAGCCGCGGCACACCGAGATGGGGTACTTGCGCTGCCCCTCCCCCGGAGTCGTCGAGATCGTCGCGGCGATCCCGTCTGGTCAGGCCGAGTGCGGCAGCGGATCGGTGGCCACGGGCGATGAACTGGTGGTGGCGACCGACGCACAGGTGCTGAATGCCGACACCGCCAAGCAGGTCGACCGCATCGTCCGCCGGTTCACGGTCACCCCTGGCGCCGACGGGAGCGCCGCGGGCGACACCCTGACGTACGGGATGGAGATGTCCGCCGTTGGCGAGCCACTGACGCTGCATCTCACCGCGACCCTGCGCCGCGTCTGATCGGTCGCAGAACGGCCACCTGCACACCACCCATCCCGCTCCTCGGGAATGAAGCAAGCAGTTGCGCCACCAAACCGGCAAAATCTGCATCCAGTTTGCGGGGACGGGCGCGAAACCCCTAGTCGGCGCTTTCGGATTCCGTTTGCGATGCAGGTTTTGCCGCTTTCGTCTGCTGACCGATGGTGGCGCGGACCTCATCGATGAATTCTGCGACCGCGAACCCGTGCTTGGGGCCGGAATAGCCGGCCAGACGCTCCGCACCACGCTCCAGAAGCCGGGTGGCCCCGACCGCGTTGCCGCGGGCGTGGTGGGTGAGCGCCACACACAACTGGGCGAGGCCTTGCCAGAAGTCGCGTTCGGAATCCGGGCCCGCTTTCCACCGAGCCTCCAGCACCTCGTGGGCGCCAAAGGCGCGACCGCTGTCGATCAGCTCGCGTGCCCGGGCGAGGGTCTCCAGCGGCGGCAGCGCCTCCTCCGGAATCGGCTCAACCCCTTGCGCCCCGAACGGCAGCGGCCGTCCCAGCGCGTCGCGCGGGCGCTGCTGACGCGGGCGGCCGTCGGGATCCCTCCCGCGATCGGCGCGGTGGTCGCCCCCGCGATCGACACCGGGGTCTCCCGCGCGGTCAGCACCGTCAGCGCCGGTGGGGGTCACCGAACCATCGTCTGCAGGATCTCCTCGGCCACGCGATCCGGGACCGCGAGCGGGATCCCGTGGCCAATCCCCGCCAGGGGCACTTCCCGGACCTTGCCGCCGCGCTCGGCGTACTGATTGAGGACAAAACGCGTCTGGTCCTCCATCGGCTGCGCGGGATACACCAGCGGGCCCGGCCAGCCCGGAACGACGCCCAGCATGCCGAGCATGCCGAAGTCGAACATCGAGCGGTTTGACGAGATCTGGTCCTGGCTGCCGAACAGCCAGGTGATCGGTGGCTTCGCGGGGGCGTCAAGGATGGCGGTGGTGTTGAAGTACTTCGGGGACATCGCGTTGTTGATGCCCTTGTCGCCGGGGGCGATCATGGGCCAGTTGAGCGAGGGCAGGCTGTTGCCCGGATAGTGCTGGTCGCTGATCTTGACCCGCAAGAGTTCTTCGACCAGGAAATCCTCGTCGATGGCGGCGGCGTTGTCCTGGGCGCCGAAGTATGTCCGCATCGTCACCCGCGGGCTCGTCATCGGGACGAACTCGGTGTCGTCCTTGACCAGCAGCCGCCGCACGAACTCGGCGTTGGCCCCGCCGCCACCCGTGCCGGCACCGTCGGCGAACCCATCCGCGTACGCCATCGTCCCCTCGGCGTTGATCGTGCCGCCGAACCCGAACGGTGAGATCGGCGCGAGGAACGTCATCGAGGCGAGGTCGCCGGGGTGGGCGATGAGTTGCTCCATGAGCACGCCAGCCCCCATCGACCAGCCCACCGCGTTGACCGGCTGCCCGCCGAGCCCGAGCACCTCCAGCAGGCCGTGCACGTCGTCGCTCATGTCCTTGAGCCCACGGGTGGCATCGACGGGCTTCGCCTCCGTGCGGCCGAACCCACGCATGTCGGGGGCGATCACGCGGATGTCGTCGGGCAGTTCAGCCGCGACGTACTTCCAGAAACCACCCGAGGAAAGATTGCCGTGCACCATCAACAGCGGCAGCCCGTCCTCCGGACCCGAGGTCCAGACATTCATGTCCAGACGCGGGGTGGAGACGATGCTGCGGGTGAACGGGGTCATGGGTTCCTCCTGTGCGGGCTCTGGGCGGATCCTTTCAGGTCATCCGGACAAGCGTAAAGGTCAGCCCCGCAGTTGCTCCCGCCAGCCGAGGCTGGCCAGCGTGCCGGCGGTCGGTCGGTATTCGCCGCCGATGAACCCGACCCACTCCAGGTCCCGCAGCGCGGTGAAGAACTGGGCGAAGTCGATGACGCCACTGCCGGGCTGGGTGCGGTCAGGGGCGTCTCCGAGCTGGACGTGGCCGACAATGTCGCGCACCTCCGCGAACCGGCTCGCCACGGTGGCCAGCGTCGGGGACCAGCCATGCTCCGGGGTCGCCGCAGGCGTACGCCGCAAGCCTGCTTCGAGCAGTTCGACCCCGCAGTGGAAGGTGTCGAACAGCAGCCGCAGGCGCGGGTCGTCGACGGACCTCACGAGACGGGTCGCCTCGGTGAGCCCATCGAGGAGAAACAGTGGGTTGTCGCGCCGGTTGATCGCTTCGATGACGAGCGTCGGCCCATCGGAATGGAGTTGATCGAGCGCCCAGACAAGGTTGTCGCGATAGGTGGCGTACGCGAGATCGTGATCCACCTCCGGTGGGCAGAGCCCGGCGAGCACGTGGATGAAGCGCGTGCCGGTCAGGTCGGCGTACGCCAATGCCTCGGTGAAGGTCTCCCGGAATCGGTCGACCGCATCGGGACGACAGGCCCAGCCGAACGCCTCTTCGCTGCCGGGTTCCCCGACCGGAACGTTCACGAGGGTCGAGGTCAGGTCGTGGTCGGCCAGCCGCTGCGCGACCTCGGCCGGTGGGAGCGGGGGCCACGGCATCTCGACCGCGGTGAAGCCGGCCGCCGCAGCGGCAGCGAAGCGCTCCGGCCAGTCCACCTCGGTGAACAGCCAGGCGAGGTTGGCGTCGGGGACCATGTGGGCCTCCTGGTTGGGTCGAGGCGGGACAACCGGGTGCTGAGCGATGCGCGATGATGGACCCCATGGGCAGCCACATCGTTGTCGCCGGCGCAGGCATCATCGGATTGGCGACAGCATATGAGGTCGCACGCCGAGGCCATCGCGTTGTCGTGCTCGACAAGGAGGATCGGCTCGCCGCGCACCAGAGCGGGCGGAACTCCGGGGTGGTGCATTCGGGGCTGTACTACGCCCCCGGCAGCCTCAAGGCCGAACTCGGCGTGGCGGGGGCGGCGTCGATCGTGGAGTTCGCACAGGCCCACGGGGTCGCCGTCGATGTCTGCGGGAAACTCGTCGTGGCCACCCGCGAGGAGGAGCTGCCCACGCTCGAGGAGTTGCATCAACGAGGGTTGGCGAACGGCGTGCCCGTCCGGATGCTCACCGCCGACCAGGCCCGGGAGTTCGAGCCGGAGGTCCGGTGCCTCGCGGCCCTGCGCGTGGAGTCGACCGGGATCATCGACTATCCGGGCGTGTGCGCGGCGTTGGCGCGGTCGATCGAGCGGTTCGGTGGGGAAGTACGCCTCGGCGTCAAAGTCCGCGGCATCCGCCGGCTGGCGAACGGGCTGCGGATCACCACCAACGCCGGCCTGCTGCCAGCCCATCGCTTCATCGGATGCTGTGGGCTGCAGGCCGACCGAGTGGCCCGCCTGGGCGAACTGGATCCACAGGTCCGGATCGTGCCGTTCCGTGGCGAGTACTACGAACTCGCCCCCCATCAGGCCCACCTCGTCAAGGGACTCATCT